>JAQCCA010000177.1 GCA_027621155.1 Pseudomonadota bacterium
GGGATTGAATAAGAGGCATTTTTAGTATCTTAGCGTCAAACGTAGCAACAAAGAGGCTAATTATGCAAAAGAGAGTTTTAACCTTACCGATTTGTATTTGTGCATATTCAATTATAGTTCAAACAAGCTTTGCACTGGATAACCCAATCGCCAGTGCGTCATTGTCAACACTTCAGGGCGTTAATAGCAGCAATGCCGCTAACACACAAGAAGCATTAGGCGTTGAAGCTCATGCCGTTGGTGATCAATCGTCAATGTCGGGTGATTCAATGGGTGCCGTTGGTAAGCGAATTGCCACGATGTCATTAGTTATGAAGCCACAATGCGACAGTGATACTGTGTTAAATGGTTTAGATGGTGCCGAGCTTAAGTTCCCCTGTCAGCCGATTTCTAGCGCATTGACTGGCACGATTTGTTTGCCGAAGTTGGCAGACTGCAAAGACAGTAAAAACTTTGCGCCCTTAGTTGTGCCTTTAGGCTCAAACAACAATATTTACGGTTATAACTTCACTGCAAGCTGTCAGGCAAACTGCATGATAAAGATGTCACAAAGTGTTGCTGTTATTAATAATGCTGACAGTATCACCAATCAATCAAAGCAAGCTGCTGCTAAAAACGATCAATACAACATGGTGGCACAAGGCTATATCGGCAAGGATGGTTATTCAAAACAACAGGCTTTTTTATGGTCATTTGGCAAAGGTGGTGAAAATGATCTTATTGGTAATAAATGCATAAATGGTGCTACGGGTTACTTAGCTAGCGGTGAATACCATACGTGTGACAATTCTCAATCTGGCTCATTCAAAACAGGATGCCATGAGGAAAAAACCTGTACTGATTGGAAGATCACACACAGGGATATTGACACTTATCATCAATGCATCTTGAAAGCAAAGGTTAGTGATGTTCAGTGCGACAAGGTTCCTGTTGTTACGGTTCAGGAAGTGGTTATCCCTGCGAAAGATATTCCGTTTAGTGGTTCAGGGCATACAGATTATCGCTCAGAACCTTATCATGCAGGGGCTTCATTTACTTTCCCATACACTGGAACGCTAAAGTCATTTTCAATTACAGCAAATGGTAATTGGTTTGGGCACTTCTGGATACAGATACAGCCGGTTCACGGAATGATTGATACGCGTCTTTATCAGCAGTCCATTAGCTACAGTTTCAGCGGATTAGCAATACCAGTTACAGCAGGTCAAAAAGGTAGCATTTATGCTGATGGTAGAGAATATGCCTCAGTTCCTGACGTTACTACTCAGTATTCAGGGGTAATCGAAATTCCCGAACAACGACACAAAGAAGCTCACACAACATGGCAAAGCTCATGCCCAAGCGTCTAAGAGGAAATGTTATGACTAAAAAAATACTAACTGCGTTATTAGGTTTTACTCTTTCACATTGTGCTTTAGCCGATGGTGGCGACCCTATCCCAAGCTTTTGTCAGTTCCAAAAGGAAGTCTGTGTTGAAGCAGGCGGTACGCGCATCATTAATGGCTTGCCTGTAACAGAGCCTTGTTGGAAATATGCACGTTCATATCATTGTATTGACTGGAATCACTTTACCAACTCATGCGATAACATTCCTAACTGCGTCCCACAAGGTGAGCCTGTTGATTTTCCACCAGATGCAAAGGAACAGACGTACAAATGCACTGAGCATAAAGAAGAAAAGACATGTGTTAATTGGGATATAAAAACCGTCTGCTCTGGTTCAGACTTCTTGCATGACTCAACAAATTATTCAACGCAGCCTACAGATAACTTTGCACAGATGGCATCAAAAATGAACATGATTGCCGATATGACACAAAGCGATATTGACATAAAAAATATGCGCTTTTATGAGGGCAAAGTTTCTCATTGTCATACACCGAGACCTGCAACACCGATAGCACCAGATTGCTGCGACCCAAGCATACATACACATGGTGGTAGTTTGGTTTTAGATAAGTGCGACAGTGACGAGCTGGCTTTAGCGTTAAGTCGCAGAAACAAAGCCACGCATTACGTCGGTGATTATTGTAAGAAAGAAGACCCTATATTGCATAGATGTGATGTATATGGCTCAGGCTATTGTCGTTTTACCGATGAATTAACACGCATCATTCAAGAGCAAGGCAGAGCGCAGATTAACGCCTTAGTTGCTCAAGGGGAGATTTCAGGACATAACACAGTGACAAAAACATTTAAATGGTCACAGACAGCGAGTCAATCAGGATGGCATCAGTCCGTGATTAATGGCGTTTCAGTAGCAGCATATACTTATGCAAAGCCAAGTGCTGCAAATATCCCTATTTACATAAGCTATGGCGCACCAGTGATGGTTAATAACAACAAGACAGCCACCATAGCAGGTGTAGGTGTTAGTTTTAGTTGTAATGCGGGGATATGCACGGGATCACTTAATAATGGCGACAATGTTAAAACAATCTTTTTTGATCCAACTTGTGCCAGTAAAGCTATGCAGTCATGGACTATTGGTAACAATCAGATCTCTCAAGGTTATTGCTTGGCAGTTAATGCTCAAACACCTAATGATTGGCTATCGCCTTTAACATGGGCAAATGGTGTGCCTAATAACTGGCAGTTTTTAGCGCAAACCTCACAAAGAGCATCACTCACCAATGGCGAAAATTTATGGCAATTAGGTAAAGATTTAACGCTTGGTGCGGTTGGTAGTTGTAGTGGTGTAAGTTGCAATTACACCTTTGAGGTAAACAATAATGGCAGCAAGTCACAACAGCAGATTACTATTGATTTAAATGCTCAAGGCAATCAACCGCAATTTACGATTGGCGGTGTTACTGTCACAGTTGCATACCCACCTAATGGTCAGGTTTTAGCTGCTTGTGATAATGGTGAGGCGTGTGGTGCATTGCCAAGCGAGGACAATATCAATCAGGCAATTACACAACAGACGTACAATCAATGGCATATTGTTAATGCTCAAGGTACCGCAACACAGAAGTTTATTAATGGCACAATTGGTTACACAGGAAGCTGTCAAAACAACAGTTGCACATGGCAGATTACATCTCTTGGTGTTAACGGTTTAAACACGGTGATGCGTTCGCCTATCCAGTGGCAATTATATAACGCACCCATTGATATTAATACCCAGAAACAAACACCGCAATATGCACCAGAAAACAGGGCATTAGTGACTTCAACAAATAATCGCTTCGTGCCCTATCAATATAGCTTTGATCAACCACCAAAAGATACCGTGTTGATTAAGTTCACGTTATCAGGTCAACAGCAAGCACAGGTGATTAACTTGCCTGTAAAAATTGATAACGATAAACCTTACGTTCTTTCAACTTCACCTTATGTGAGCATCACTGGTGGCTGCGATCTTGGTATTGGTTTATGTAAGTATAACGTTGCTAGCAAAGTTTTTATCACAGCAATGACATGGGGTACACCAGAAGACCCAAATTGTGACGGTTTCACTTTGCAGCAATTGCAAATGCTTGACTTCGATAAAATGGACTTGGGAGAGTACACCAGAGATATTGGTAATCAAACTTTATCGCCAGAGCAGCAGGCTGCAATCGAAAATAGTACGAAAACAGGCGTTCAAGACTTTAATGATTCATTTAGCAATGGAACCACTCAAAAAGTAAATGTTAATGGTGGCAGCTCAGATGTTATCACAATCACACCAGAGAGAGGTCAAGCGCCTTTTGATGTCACTTTAAAAGCGGTTTCAAACTATCCGAACTATTTGCCATTTGCTCAGTGTGGTTATCCATCAGGGACAAATAATAATCCAATTAGCAGTATCTTCGTTGACTGGGGCGATGGCTCAACAACGACACTTACCAATGCAGATAAGCAAAACGTAACTACCACTGGCTTAAAATATCAATCAACAACTGAGTTTTGTGACTATTCGATGCCTGTCTTTGCCGTCAAGCACACCTACAACTCAGCAGGGCAAACGGTTTTAGAAAACGTCAAAGTTAAAATTTATGCACTTGATGGTGAGCATGACACAGGTTTCCAAATAGAAAACGAATACGATCAAGAAGATATCCCGCAAGCACTTCATATAGGCGGTGGCTCATCTAACACCACAGAAAACAAACAGAAAAACGTATTCCCTAACAGTGGGGCATTTAATCCCAAAGATATTGCGGGCACGGGAGCAAGTCATGGCAGATAACATTTCAGCACAATTATGTACCAAGCGTTATATTCGTCAACTCAGAGCAATTCAGGTAACAGTTATTCTTGCAATATCCGCTTTATTAGCAGTGCAATGGTTGGTTTTCAAAGACACTGGCTATCAATGTTTTAGCTTTATGCTGTTTCTTGGCTATTTACTTTACGCATACAGCTATAAAAACCACAGTCTATCCATTTCCCTTGGTTTTGAGATAAAAGGCAATAGCGGCAAAGTAAACCGCCTTAAATGCCTTATTCACCAAGATGCAGAAACATCCACTGTCTTTCGCAAGGCGCTCGTACAAATTTTAGATGCTACAGGCTCTATTCACGTTATCGATGTGATCAAAATTATTGAAAGCATCGACCACAAGGCTTGTTCAGGCAAGCCGCTTCATTAAAACAAAAGGAGAGAATAAAAAATGAAGTTAAATATTAAAAAGGTCAAAAAAGCTAAAACTATTGGCTTAATCACCACGGCTGCGATTGTTGGCGCACAACTTACGGGATGCGCGGCAATATCAACTGCGATTCATCACGGCAGTTTAACGACTGAATCCAAGATGAGTGAAACCATCTTTTTAGACCCAGTGTCAACTAAAGACAAAACAATCTATGTCCAAGTCAAAGACACTTCAGGTCAAGACGTGAAGCTTAAAGATGCTTTAGTGGCTCAGTTGCAAGGTCAAGGTTGGGATGTTGTCCATGACGTAGACAAAGCGCACGATATGGTTCAGGTCAACGTGCTACAAGTCGGTAAAGCACCGAGTGTTGAATCAGTATGGCAATCAATGAACAGTGGCTTTGGTAATGCGATTATGGGTGGCTTAGCGGGTGTTGCTGCGGGGTTAGCTGCGAATAGTGCAGGCGTTGGTATTGGTGTTGGCGCAGGAGTTGGTGCTGTTGGTTGGCTTGCTGATCAGATGTACTCCGATGTAGTTTATTCAATGATTACCGACATTCAGGTATCTGTGCGTGTCAATGGTGAGGTGACACAAACGACCAACGCCAATTTATCACAAGGCAGTCAAACCAGAACAACGCAAACCTATAACCAAAAAACAGACTGGATGCGCTACCGCACACGTATTGCCAGTGTCGCAGATAAGGCAAATCTTCACTTTGATGAAGCT
>JAQCCA010000178.1 GCA_027621155.1 Pseudomonadota bacterium
TTATTTTATAAATATATTGCATTGGTCTTTCCAAGTCTAATTGCTGGTGATATCAAACTGCATTTTGGTATTAACTCAGCACAAATGGGCTTTTTATCGGCGGTTTTTTTATATTGTGTGCTGTTTATCCAGCCGTTTGCTGGATTGCTTCTTGATCGTTTTGGCTGTCGCAATGTCAGTACCGTATCATTGCTAATAAGTGCGTTTGGGATCTTGCTGTTTGCAGCATCTAATCATATTGCTTTTGCCTTTATCGGGCGCTTGATGATGGGGCTAGGTGTTGCTTTTGCCACAGTGAGTTATATGAAAGCAGCGGCAACATGGTTTGATGAAAAAGGTTTCTCTGTTGCCAGTAGTTTATTATTAACCGCAGCAATGGCTGGAGCTGTCGTTGGGCAAGCGCCCTTGTCTGCTTTATTTAATAGTGTTGGTTGGCAAGAGGGTCTATATTACTGTGCAATTATTGGCGTGGTTTTTGCGATTGTTTATTGGCTTATCGTACGTGATGACCCAGAAGAGGGGCATGCTAATTTAGCGGAAGAACAAGCAGCGCAAAATGAGCAAAAAAATATTTTAAAGATGATCAAAAAGGTCATAAGCTCACGTAATAATTGGTTGCTTATGGCGTATTCTGGATTGATCTTCACCACGATTGATGCTTTTGGTGGGCTATGGGGAAATAGCTTCTTTGTCCAGAAATATGCGTTAACAACAACGCAAGCCAGTTATTTTATTTCGTGTATTTTTATTGGCATGGGGATAGGTGCGCCGATTATGGGGAAATTATCGGTTAAGATCCGCTGTGTGCCGATAATGTTTTGCTGTACATTGATTGGTTTTGTGTCCTTGCTCGCTATCTTATATTTGCATTTAAATACAACGCTTTTAGTTATTGCTTGTCTTGTTTATGGTATTGTGACTAGCTCATTCATGTTGGTTTTTGTTGTTGGGCGCAAGGTGAATCCTTTATGGGTAATGGCGACTGCTGTGGCATTGATCAATACTGGAGAGCCAATCTTTGGCGGCACCTTTGAAGGACTTGTTGGCATGATTTTAGATCATTTGCAACCGGATGTCTTGGGTGCAAACTATAGTGTGTCAAGCTATGAAGTGGCTTTTAGTATTTTGCCTGGAAGCATTATTTTGGCATTACTCACCTTATGCTTTGTACGTGAGCGCAAGCACTAAAAAACGCATTTATTGATTCATAAAATCTTGTCGTTGTTGAGAAATCTCTTGCTGTGTTTGCCAAGTGCTAGGCTCATTTTGATTCTTTTGAGATATATTGTTTTGATCATTGTCAATGGTGGTGACTAAACCGTATTGCGTATTATAGGTTTGGGTTTTGAAGCCTGCTTTTTGTAAAGCGATCGCTGAGCTGGTTGCAACTACGGTATTAACCGTAGCATAGGTCATTGCCTTATCAAAGTTTGCATCAGCATAGCCTATACCTGTCATAATAACGGTGAGCCCTGTGATGATAGATGCAATGTGTTGACGCATAAATAAGCCTTGTCACTTAAGAGTAAGCTCAAGTCTAGTGACTTGATGCTTAGTTGTCTATGCGCTGGAGAAATTACTGGTGATTTTTTTGATTAACCATGGCTATATAAGCCAGAGTATAAGCAATTAAGAATGCTATTAGCGTATATAAATGACCAAATGATTTGATATCCACTAGGTGACTAAATGGCACGCTAATCGCTAAATAGAAGAAGATTGACCACGAAGAGCAAAGCGATTTCCAGATTTTACCGATGTCGTTTTTATAGTAGCTTAATGCATAGACAATAAATAAGATAATATGCGCAATAAATGCTAAAAGCACGGCTTTCATCGATGCTTGTACCATAAGGTAAGAGACGACTAGAAAGATCACATAGCTCAATGATAAACCAAAAGGCACTTTAAATGCGCGCTCAGCTTGAGGCGCTGATTTTCTTAAGCGTGCCAATGCCACAGGAATCGCAATGCATGAAATCAACTGAAACACGGTGACCATAATCATGATGTTTTGCCAGTTTTTAGAGAAAAACACCATAATGACGCCAATAATAAAGACGGTAATTAATGAGCGTCTTGATAGATTGTATTTAGCAATAATACGATCAAAGAACGAAGGCAGTTGACCATCTTGTGACATGCCAGTAATCATGCGTGAGCTTGAGCCCATATAAAGAGCCCCTGTGCCTGATGGGCTGATCGCTGAATCTGCATATAGTACCCAAATCATTGCCACATTAACACCGATTAAACCAAGAAGTTGCGCCAGTGGTGAGGAAAAAACGGGTAAATTTTGCCAACCATGCTCAAGATATTTGGTCGGCATCGCACCGATAAAGGCAAACTGTAAAATAAGATAGACAACAAGACAGATAAGGACACAGCCAACTAATGCTAATGGAATATTGCGTTTAGGGTTTTTAAGTTCAGCACCAAATACTGCAATCATGCCAAAGCCGTAAAAGGAGTAAAAAATACCACCCGTAACAACTGTGGCAATTGCACCACCAATCATGCTTCCCATGGATTGATGAAAGCTGCTTAATGAAAAGTTTGCTGTATGAAACTCACCATGCCATCCCGCATAGACAATGATAATTATGCCCGTAGCAAGAGGTACGATAAGCTTAAATAGCGTAATAATATTATTCACTTTAGAAAGAAGCTGTAACCCCCAAAAGTTTATCAGACCATAGACAACAATCAAAAGCACAACGTATAACTCACCCGTTAATGACAAGTCTTTGCCTGCCATAAGACTTGGATAGATGCCGCTGAGATACTGAATAGTTGCGGATGCTTCAGATGGAATCACTAGAATTAGCCCCATCAGATTTGAAATGGCAACGACGAAGCCATAATCAGTATTCTTATGTGATAGTGTGAGGATGCGTGCGAAAAAGGCGCGCTCTTTAAACATCGTTGCGGTTTCAGCTAATAGCAACGCTAAAATCAAAGCTAAGATTGCACCAATAATCCACGATAAAAATGCCATTGAACCCACGGCTTTTGCCGCATTATAAGATGCGAAAAGCCAGCCACTGCCAATAATACAACCAACGCCAATAGCGATGGCAGAAAATAAAGCTGGTGATTTTATATTATCTGTATTAACAGCCATAAGAATTTCTCCCCCAAGTGTTTGTTTAAAAAACACATCATGATGATGCGGCAGTTTTCACAGCAAGCAACCGTCTCCCATACGATGGCTTGCCATGGGTTGACTTAAAAATGGTCATATTTTCAATAGCATAAAGCATTTATGTAAATACTTTATGTATTGTTGTGTTGTAATTGCTTGTAAATATTTTTTAATGCTCTTCTGATTTCTGTGCAACAAGCACGAAATAAAATAGTGCACTTAATGTTAAAAAGATGATGTAAAACGCGGTGTAATTGGCAAAGTGATTGTAAATAATGCCGGCAACTAATTCAAATGCCAAGAATACAAAAATCCCCCATGAGCCAACAATCATTTCTTTAACGAGTTTATTGTCGTGTGTTTTTATTTTCATACCGGCATACATCACAAAAAAGGCTAAGTGTAAAATAATTGCCACAGCCAAATTGATAATGCCTGAGATCATTAATAAGTAGCTTAAGAATAAAAAGATCACAAACGAGAATACTTGTGGAAACGGCAAGTAGCTTATCGTTAATGGATTGCTTTTATTGGCTTTGAGTTTGCTGTAGGCAATCGGCAAAGCAATACATGAAATCAAAATAAATGTAGTGGTTAACGAGGCGATAAGTTGCCAGTTTCTAAAGAAAATAATCAAAATCAATGAGCAGACAAAGGTGAAAATCAAGCAAATACGCGACATGCCAATTTGCTCGTTAATTTTGCCAAAGACTTTGGGTACTTGACCGTGTTTACCCATCTCATTGATCATACGCGTGCTAGCACCAGTATAAATAATCCCCGTGCCTGAGGGACTAATAAAAGCATCAGCGTATAGAACAACGGCCAAGGCATTTAAACCAATGAGTCCTGTTAATTGCGCTAATGGCGATTCAAAATTAAGTCCTGCCCAGCCATTATCAAGCATATGCGGCGGTAGCGCGCCAATAAAGGCAATTTGCAGGAGTAAATAGATACCAAGTACAATTAGCACGCTACTGATAAGTGCTATTGGCACATTGCGTTTAGGGTTTTTAAGCTCTGCGGTAAAACTAACCGCCGTTTGGAATCCAAAGAATGAATAAAAAATACCGCAGCTGACAATCGCACCAAATATACTGCTATTGCCAAAAGGAATAAAACTGGCATTTTCTGCAGTGAAGTTACTACTATGGAATGCCGCAAGCAGCATCAGAACAGCAGTGACGATAGGGATAATAATCTTGAGTGTGGTAATGGAGTTGTTGATCTTAGCAAAAAAATGAATACCCCAATAATTAATCAGCGTGTAAATCAACATAAACACACCAACCACACCAACACCAGCTAAGGTTAATGAACCATGAGCAAATATATACGGCGTCATTGGTTTATAGATAGATGCGATATACTGCGTGGTTGCCATGGCCTCAGACGGAATGACGATTAAACCTAAAAGCCAGTTTGAGATACCGGTAACAAAGCCAAAGTGTGGATTATGTGAAATGCTGATTAATCGCGTGAAAAGCCCATTCACTGGATATTTTATAGCGATTTCTGCTAGTAATAATGCCATGATAAGTACGGCAAGCGCACCGATGATCCATGACAAGATTGAAGCGCCACCTGCGGCTTTCGATGCATAGTATGATGCAAACAACCAACCGCTACCCATCATCGTACCAATACTAATAGCAATTGCCGAGAACAGCCCCGGCTGATTTAGTTTCTTTTCCATATTCCCTCCCCTGAGATTTGGTTAGAACCTTTAAGATGATATTGTAAAAGTAGTTTTATAACAAGACGTGATATGGTGTAAATTTTTTCAATACAGGATTGAGTATGTCTGATAGAAGCAACTATTAGTCTTAATGAGCATGAAATACAAATTATGGTAAAGGTATAATGTGCTTCAGTTAAGACAAGATAAATCAGCATTAAAGGAGACTGTAATGAATAGAAAAACAATTACTGAAACAAGACAGGAACATTGCCCAGATAAGAAAGAGCTATTAGTACGGATATTTAAGATCATTTGTAACTGCCCAGCAGCTTGTTAATTGAACTGTGGGATTTTGCCATTAAAGACACCT
>JAQCCA010000179.1 GCA_027621155.1 Pseudomonadota bacterium
ATCAAACGAAGGAGTATCTTGAGTAGGCGACTGATAATCAGTCGCCGCATACGCCCCCATCAAAGCATATTGCCAACTATTTGATAATGTCTCAACCTGTTGGTTATGACAGCTTCCTTGGCAATTTTGCCCATAGGGGCATATTGATTTTTCAGATGATGCTAACTCACTTTCCACCATAATCACCTTTAGTCTTGACGTATAAAATCGTTGTTGTAATGATTCTCACGTTCTTGGAACGGTTGCTGCGGCGAGTGATCCTTCTCATAGTCATAGCGCTCATGCACTGGACTTTGTAAACTTGGCATTGGCATATTGGCAATAAGTCCATTAAAGATCTCCCTATCGACGGCACTGCCATTATTATCAAGCGTTTGATCTAACAATAACCTATGATCCGAATGAATAATATTCTCAAGAATACTCCACTGCAACGAATTAAGATTATCATTCATATGATTAACCAATGTTTGAAACTTAGGGTCAAAACTTTGCTGATAAAACCCAATGAAAATACTTGGGAAATACTGTAACGGATTAAACTGTGATAGTTCTTTATATATGTGATGATATAAGGCAGCGGCAGCAGTCATCTCACCTTTGGCCTTTAATAAATCAAACGTCTCAAGCTTCGCTAGTAAATCAAACCATTTTTGTGATGCCTCTTTTAATGAGCTTAATGCAACTTGAGTTTTTTTCTCATTAGCATCTCTCCCCATCTCTGTTGCAGACTCATGCTCATCACTATCCTTCAACGGAGACTCTACAACAGCTTTAGCTAATCGTTGTTGCAGAAAATGTTGTAACTTCTTGTAGCTGTCTTGCAAACTGGGGGCTAGTTGCATGATACAAACCACAAGCAAGTCAAAAGCATTAACAACATCTTCTGCAATACTTAAACGCGATTTCTGGCTTTCTTGATAAGTTAAATTATCCATCATCCCACTAACAAACCACCCCAAAGCACTTTCAATTTGGCGAGGTTTAAACTTATATGGTTGCAGTATTTCATAACGATCTTGCAAGATAAAATGCCAACTATCAAAAGCGTATATCGCATGTTCATTGAAGTTTTGATGGCATAGCCCAAAAAGATAATAACATACCAAGCGAATATCAAAGTAACCTTCGGTCAACTTTAACATCGACATCTCCATACATTTTATATAATCGCCCTTTTGGCTCCAGTCAACGATCTCAGATAAATCAACTTGTGATAACACCTCCTCACTGGCTAATAGCTCAGCAAAATCAATATATTCACTCATAGCGCGCTCCTTTCAACCTTATAGTCCGGCGAGTATAAAAAGATCTTAGCATTTTCAAGCTGAGGAGTTGTTGTCATCGCCATATTGCCATAATGAATCACATTGTCCCACTCTCGACCTGCTTCAACTTTATAGATTTGAGTATTAGCATCAAAAATATGCGAAAATAAGGTCTCTTTTTCATGGGTTAATTGCAAACCAGGCAATGCTTTTTGATGCACCACAGGCAAGCGTTCACTACTGGCAACTTTGATATCATCAATATTAAAATCTTTGGTTAACTCTTGAATGAGTAAGTACACTCGATTTGAACCTAAAATAATCTCTGGAATTTCTTTGAGCTCTATATAGCGCCCCCCTTTATTAAAAGCTAACAATGAAGCTTCTTTCACTTCATATTTGGCGATAAAACCTAGGTGTTCAACCAGATCATCTAAACATTTACAGCATGTATTATGCTGATATGTCAGCTCAGTAATAGGCTCATCATCGATGTAATTGCAAAAACAAAGATAGAAATCATATAATTGTTGAAACAAATAATCAGGTGATGATCGACCACCTTGTTCCATGGTCATCATGCAATTATCAATGCGATAGCTATGCATTAAAACTGTCTGTGCCATCACATATTTACTGGCTGAAATATGATTTAGTAAGTCATTCTTAATTCGCGCCTCGATCGACAAAACAATGCTTTTAATCTGATCTTTGTAGCTTTCCCAAAATAGACTGTTATAAAAACTTAAAATCGGCGTTTTTGGTAAGGCATTAAGCTCATATTTTCCCGATGGTAGCATTGAAATTTTACAAAAGGGGAGGCTACTAATACTTCCATCCATAGTGGGCATACTAGACAAAACTGCCTTGTAGCTTTTAATCTCAATTTGATGATCGACTACTGAGATTTCTTTAGGTTTTGCAGAGAAAACATGTAAATAAACTTCTTTGTTTGACGTCTTTAATAACTCATCTAGCAAGAATTCTTCAATACTAAGATTATTATGCAACTCATAATATTGACCAGAAACAGCAATTGCTTTAAGCGCTTTAAAGCGGATAACACCCATTGCACATAAGTCAAGATCAATCATTAAATCAGCAAAACCATAAAAAGCCTCGCCTTGCAATTTTGAGCGTTGCGCAACAAGCTTAGTATGGTGATCATCCATCATATTGAAATGCTGAGGCAATAGTAATTGACCATTTTCCCAATTGACTTGATGCATAGTAAACTCCCAGTATTGAAAATAATTGTTAGCCTCTAAATGAAGACTTTAAAGAATAGTACTAAAATCGACTAGCTTATGATGCATCTGAAGCTATACCCCAGAAACGGGCTGTTTTCTGCCCCTGCCCTAAATCCATAGCAATATTGGAGTCTGCTTTTTTTGTTGCAGGAGGCAAAAATCTCAATTGCCAATGCCCGAACTTCTCATGCGCATCTAAGGCATCTTTATTGTACTTAACAAATGGCTTGCCTCCAAAACCATCTAAGCGTGTTGTAATCGCCTCTTCACTTTTGGCATAAACAACCCACTGACCTTTGCCGGTCCCATCCGTACCTACAAATTTATGAATCTCAAAAGTAAATTCAACTAATTGATTATCTGCTTTAAAGCTTTGCATTGTTGTTACAAGCTTGGTGTGATGTGCTGCTGGATACAAAAAATCCATAGACAATATATCTGATGAACGTTCTCCTAACTCAAATACTTGAACAATTGCAACCGCTGTTGCATCACTCACACCATTATCTGTTGGTTGTTTATAACTAACACCTTTGGGTAACGCCTCACCATTGATTTTTAGCTCAGTAATAACTGCATAAGCTGCGTGCTGTAAGGCATTTCCTTGATCCATTAAAACATATGGGTCAAAAGATTCATAGATTCGTGCACCATTCATTTGAATTACTCCTTTTATTGTTACTTTATATTCATTTTATTGTTTTAAGCTAAGCGAGAGTCTAGCTTTAACTCAGCATCCATCCCCTCAAATTGAAGATGAGGTAGAACACTAATTTTGCAGTTATACCAACCAATTTTTCCATCCACAGGGTTCACCTCAATATTGGCTGTTTTGAAAGGGAATCTCTGTAGCGTTATATCATCAGGATCGGTTACTGCTGTTACATAGTCATTTAACCACTTTGACAATTGATTTTGGATATACGAAGCATCTGCAGTTGAACCAATATTGTCACGCATCACAGACTTGACATAATGCGCAATACGTGTAATTGAATAAGTGTACGACAAATTTGAAATCATCTGCGCGTTTTCAGAGTCTTTGGGATCTTCAAAGGTTTCAACATATTTTGCTGACTGCGCACTAAAAAAACACGCCTCTGTTGTTCCCTTGTTATATACCAAAGGAATAAAGCCACACTTAGCAAACTCAAACTCACGATAATCAGGAATCACAAACTCCACCGGTGGTTTTGCTTCTTCTTTGCCACGAATATCAAAAGTATGCGTCGCAAGATCCTCAACCATCCCGCCTGCTTTTGGACCACGAATATGCTGACACCAACCAGAGCGTTCAAAAGACTTGGTTAAATTCTTAGCAAACAATATGGCGCTTGAGCCCCATAAATAATCATGATCATTCAGTGGATTGATCTCCTCTTTAAAGCCTTTAAGACCTTTGTTTGCCGGATTAATCTCTGGATCATAAGGCAGTCTTAAAACATAACGAGGTAGTGTCAAACCAACATAAGTTGCCTGCTCTGTTTTCCTGAATTTGTTCCAATTACCAAATTTAGGGTGATTCATTAACCCCTCAAGATCTTTGATCTGCGACAGCTCTTCAACAGAATCACAGCCAAAAAACTGCGGTTTAATTGCTGACACAAAAGGCGCATGTGAGGCAACTGATATTTTACCCATGGTTGATAACCAATCAAGATCTTCATTTGAACGATCAAATTCATACAGCCCAATAATTGAACCATATGGCTCACCTCCATATTGATCATACTCTGCAATATAGACTTTTTTGAATAATGACGACCCTGCGATGTCAACGCTGTTACATTCAAAATCTTCGGCAAGTTCATCTTTAGAAGCATCTAAAAAATCAATTCTAATATTGGCCTGAAAATTGGTATCTTTTACCAAGTCCGCCAACGAGGTAAATTGAGCTTCAACATGTTTGAACTCTGGCTGATGCATGATTTCATTAACCTGATCATTAATGGCATTGTCAATACGATCAATAATTCGTTGTGCGATTGACTTATTAAAACCCGCACTAAAATCCTCTACCTCAGCATTTGCCATGAGTGCTGCCAGACTTGCAAGCAAACGATTTTCCTCACTGCAATTTTCCTCTACATTTGAAAACGCATTGGCAACCATTGGGGTTTGTGCAACGGCTGTTGCATTTAAACTCGCTGAGCTGAGTAAAGCTTCAATCGCACTTAAAGTTTGTGTATTTTCTACTGTCATTAATTACTCCTTAGCAGTGCTATCAATTTCACCTTCAATCACATTCGCAGCCTCTGCTTTTGGTAAGGTGTAATTTTCAAGTGCATTTAGATTAGACTTAAGTTCATTAGCACTTTCATGTGCCTTTAAAATATCGTTGAGTTTACGACGAAATGCCTTGTTATTATCCGACATTGCTTGCAACTCAATCAGTAATGTTTTCATTAAATTAAGCGCTTTAATCTTTGGCACTGATTGAGCAACACTTGTAGGATTGAATGACTTTATATTTTCAATCGGGATATTGACATCAATAGAACCTTCATTGGAAGGATCCACTTTGTTTTCGACATTAAGATTTAATGTGATCCCCATATCTTTAATTGTTTTGTCTAAATTTTTACCATCAAGTTGACGCACTTCTCTGGCATCAAAATCTACTTGACGATCTTTTGATTTCCCCAACGAGAAATCACCCATCACT
>JAQCCA010000180.1 GCA_027621155.1 Pseudomonadota bacterium
TTGCGGCAGAGTAATGTAATATTTCTTGAATATAAAAGCTGCCAATAATCCCAAAGTAAAGCAGTAGCATATACAACACGCCACTTTGTAAAATAGCGCCTAAAAACTGCTGACAGCTCAGGACGAGCTTATAATTAGCAAATACTTTAGATAGGCTTAACTTGTGTTTATGCACATGAGTTTCGGGCACATAACGATAAACAAATGCCATGAGGATAAAGGAGTAGAACGCCAGAAATACAAAGCTTGCTTTCCATGAAATATACTCTTGCAGCAAGCCACCGATAAAGGGTGCCAAAATCGGTCCAAGACCCCAAGCAATCGTCATCGATGAAGAAACTTTTTTCATCTCTTGCGCGCTAAAGATATCGGTGGCTTGTGCGCGATTCATCGATGATACACTTCCTGCACAAATACCCGTGATAAAACGGAAAATAATAACCCATGACATTGACGGTGATAATGCAATAGCAATATTAAATACAATATTAAGTGCCAAACTCCATAAGACAATTTTGCGTCGTCCCAAAGCATCAGCAATGGTGCCAAAAACAATCATGCCGATGAATGCTCCGAGCATAAATAAACTAATACTTAACTTATCATTGATTTAACAAGATGATCACAAGCATAAATGCATGAAGCTTATTATAAGTCGGTTGTTTTTACTATAATTGTATTACTTCGCATAATATATATTATGTTAAATTAACAACATGTATTACTTATAGGGTTTGCATCTGTATTGAGTTTCTTTTCAGAATGCTATAAAGCTCCTGAACCCTTCTTATTTTGCTCTTAAGCCGCACGTCCATTTTGTGACTTGGCAAGTTTAGCTGACGAATAAGCCATTACACGCCATACCTTGCGCTCTGTTTTAAATTTGCGCTTTAATTCCTTATAGTGCTCTTTAAGTTGAATAATTTGTGATGACGAAAGTTTGTCTTTCTTTGCTTGCAAACAGGCTTGTTTGGCTTTTGCCCAATCTTTAATGCTATCGAAAAGTAGTTTATATTGCGTCTCTAAGCGCTGTTCAAAATCAACAACTAGCTTGATATAACGCTTATCTTTAAGCTTGTTTTGTGCATGTTTCAATTGCATTGACGCGCGCGCCGCTTCAATGACAGGCTTTGGCGTGGTTTTAAGATCATATGCCCAACCAATTTTTGAGGCGCTGAAAATAATCCATTTAGAAGGATCAAAGTCGTACCATTTGACACCATTGCGATAGTCACCAGCATACTTGTGATGATAGTTATGATAGCCTTCGCCATAAGTTACCAATGATAAAATAGGATTATCACGTGCGGTATTCTCATCAGAATATTTTTGTTTACCCCAAACATGCGCCAGTGAATTAATAAAGAATGTAAAATGGTGATTAAGTACTAAGCGTAGTAAGCCCGCTAATAACAAACATCCACCGATACTGCCATAAGTTGCTCCAATAAGCATTGGCAATAGTACACACATAAAAATAGCTAACGGCACATAGTATTTATGTTGAAAAGCAACAATCTTATCTTTCTCAAGATCATTTACGTTTTCAATTTTACTCATTTTTCTTGGTAACTCTCTTAGCATCCAAGTGAAGTGGCTATACCAAAAGCCTTTGGTGGCTGCATAAGGATCAAGTTCTTTATCATCAACATGACGATGATGTTTACGGTGATCCGACGACCACTTGATAATACTATTTTGCAAAGCCGCCGCACCAAACAACATAAAGAAAATCTTCAGCGGGGCCTTCGCCTTATAGGCACGATGTGACCATAAACGATGATAGCCTGCGGTAATTGACAGGCCTGTTGCAATCATAAAAAAGGCAAACCAAAGCCAGTCAGCCAAGGAAAAGCCATAAGTCACAGCATAATAAGGAATAAATATTAATGCCGCAATCGGTGTTAACGTTAAAATCAGCACACTTTTCATATCCAGTGGCCGTTTTTCTACATTGTTTTGCATACGTATCCTTTTCTAAGTTAATTCAGCAAAAAACAAAAATGCGAAAACGCAAAGAGAAAAATGAATTTCCACTGCTCATCTTATCGCAAATCTCTAAAAATACTAGGATTATTTTTCGCACAATGACAAGGCAAAAGCACTTGCCCCTTTAATACCCACATCGGTATCCATCACGACAAAAACCGGAATCTCCTTCATTAACCCCGTCATACGTCCTTTATCATGGAAGTTTTTCATAAAGCGACCATCTTGCATTTGTTTAATAAGCTTAGGCGCAATGCCGCCAACAATATAAAGCCCACGTTTTGGTAAAGTGGCTAGCGCCATATTCCCAGCGACTGCACCGTAAACCCGAATAAAAATATCAACGGCTCTTAGTGACATCGGGTCACCCTTTTCAACGGCATATTGTGTAATCAATTGCGCTTGATCGCCACCTTTGTGCATATCACGTCTTAGTTCAGGTGACTCTGGTTGATTATATAAAGGGTTAGCAACCACATATTTATAGATATTAACAAGACCAGGACCGCAACAAATACGTTCGATTGAAACACGATGCAGCTTCTTCTTTAAAAATTGAAACAAACCAATCTGCTCATCATCAACTGGTGCAAAATCTTGATGCCCTCCTTCGCTTGGATAAACAAAGGTCTTGTTATCATGCTTAGTAACGATTCCCATGCCAATGCCAGTGCCCGCACCAACCATTGCAATAGGTGTATTTTGATCAATTGGCGCCTGTTGTAGACAGACTAAGTCTTTGGTTTCCACAGAGTCTAAACCATAACCGATAGATGCAAAATCATTGATCAACTTAACCTTACTAATATCAAGGGTTAATACTTCAGCTAATTCAGTTTCGGTAAGTCCCCACGGTAGATTGGTAAATTCAATCGCACCATTTTTAACAGGACCCGCCACAGCAATGCAAGCAGCTTTAATCAGCGCCTTATCAATCGCCGATTCGGCAAGAAACTTCTCAATAATGGCGGATAAGCTTTTAAAATCAACGGCTAAATACTTCTTAGCAAATAATACTTTTGACTTTTTGTCTTTACACTCAGTCAACTGCAAACGTGTATTGGTTCCACCAACATCACCAGCTAATACGATCATCTATTTTGTCCTTGTTGTTTAACAAATTAAATCATGGTTTAAATACACTACAGCGGATGCAGTAAGTCAAATATTTTCTCAGCAAGCATCTTTTGTGCTTTGGTTGTTGGGTGAACATAATCCCAAAATAAATGTGTCTGTGGATCATGTTCAATGGGAATATCTGTTTGGATTTCACCATTAGCATCAACACCACCAAAGCTTTTAATACAGGCTTCCGTTGCATTATCAAAACCAAATGCCATAGGTGTTTCTAATGCTTCGTGCAATAAAGCATAGGCATCAAACAAATGAATCTGTACGAAAGGATATTTATCTTTAAGCCTATTAACACCGATTTCAAGCTGCTTATTTTGCTTAATAATATTGCGCTTGATATACTTCTTAAGCCAAATAACTATCGGTTTTGGAAAAGGTGTCACCTCATAAGCGGGTGCGACAGTCACATCCGGCACATTCCAGACAACAATCCTCTTGGCACCAAGCTTAATGACTCGATCAATACTAGAAAGTAAATCATCGGCAACGCGATAGACCGCGGGAAAGTTTAAGAAAGGTTTTTCATTATGCACAGCAAATAAGAAATTATTACCACCACCATTTAGCATAATAAGCGCGTCATTAGCAAAGCGCCCTTGTCGTGCAACATAACGATCAATCTGATTTTGTACTGAAAGAGAATGCGCTGTTAACAATGATTTTGGATTTTTACCTGAGGTGCATGCGCCACCTATGGCATAATTATTTACTTTAATATCTGCTGTTGTTTGCTGCCTTTCTTTGAGCATTTTGCCAAGGTACTCACAAGCAACCAATCCATCGCTAAAGCGTCCACGATCATAAGGCACCCCTGGAATTTCCAGTGTTTTAATTAAATTGCCATTATCTTGCAGGCTATCGCCAAATACTATAATACTACCAACAGTCATCGTTAGCTCCTTCAAAAAAATTAACCATCCACTGCGCAACCACCCTACCGTGATCACGCATTCTCAAGCTATCTATGCCTGACTCAAAGTAATGTGATAATGCTTCTTTTTGCTCTTTTATTAATAAATGATTATGCGCACGCAACATTTCAGGGTGAGCTTGCATTCCCCACACTAAATTATCAATGACAAACATCTGTACAGGACAAAAGGTGTTTGTCGCAATCAAAGTGGCATTTTGCGGCAGATCAACCACTTGATCTTGATGATAAAAGGTCAAACTCAAATGATCGTGAAACGGGCACATCCAAGCTTGTCTTTCCAGTATTTTAATGCACTGCACGCCAACACCCCAGCCCTTAACAGAGCGTTCAACCCGCCCGCCTAAGGCTTGTGCTAGGATTTGATGACCAAAGCAAATACCAATCATCTTTTTGTGTAAACTAAACAATGTCTTTATGTAATTTTCTAGGATACAAATCCATGGCAGACGTTCAAATGATGTTGCTTTGCTGCCGGTAATAATAAACTTGTCATAATGATTGATATCCTTTGGGTATTCACCAACGGTCACATCAAAAACATCAATATCGACAATGGTTGAGACTTTCAAAAAAAGATTGGCAAACATATCAGGATAATTGCCCCCTGAAACACAGTAGCGATACTCAGGAATATGATCAGCTTGCAGTAAGGCTATTTTCATTAAGATCTCTTTGAACCCCAACTCTTTAAATCATCTCTTTGAGCTGCATTAACGCTGCTTTTGATAACTTGAACGTATAGAGTTTACTGGCGTGTTCTTTATCTGCTTTAAAGCCAATTACCCCATCATCTAAATTCAAGATTTCTTCAATCTGAATTGAGCTTTCTTTGTCGTCAAGCTTTTCTTGTTTCTTATACCATGTTTCTTTAGCACGCTTAATTGCTTGGCGATAAGCACCATGAATTTTATTCTCTCGCACTTTTTGCACAAATTGATTGGCAACTTGCGGTAATTCATCTTCAAGCTTTTTTAATTCATACAATGTACGCACATCATCGATCAAACCATCCTGACTTAATAGGCGAATTGCTTGTGATGATTTGGCAAGTTTTAAGCGCATCGATACCCAGCTTGGTTCACGCCCTAAAGATTC
>JAQCCA010000181.1 GCA_027621155.1 Pseudomonadota bacterium
TAATGCTTGCCAGCTCACATATTAATCGAACGCTTGTTGAGCGTATTTCCCATAAAAAAAAGCTTACATTTGTTATTTAGTCTGATCAAAGAGAGCAAATGGCAGGATGAATTAATCGCTAAGGCCTATGATATTGCTTTTGCAATTGCAGAAAAACCAGTGGTACGCTCGCGTCAAGAGTTTAATGCGATGTATGATGCAGGAAGAGGGCAATTAGTATCAACGATCGAAAATCTATGCAGTGATATTGAGACCTTAATGTTGAGCTATCAAAGCCTGCATAAACTACTTAATCGCAAGAAGCTGCCTTTTGATTTATTAGCACTTTATCAAGAAGTTCGTACCATTGTTGATGGTTTGGTTTATAAAGGATTTGTCGTGAAAACACCTTATCAATGGTTAAAGCGCATTTCATTATATCTACAGGCGCTTAGCAATCGTTTGGATAAGGCGCCAAGAGCAGCAAAGCAAGATCGCCAGTATCAAATTGAGCAAGAGGAACTCACTCATCTGCTTAAACAGAAAATGCAACAAAAAGGCGTGATTAATACCCTTGAGATTGATGAGATCCGTTGGCTTATGTATGAGCTATGGATCTCATGGTATAGTCAAGATATTAAAACAATTGAAACGGTTTCAACAACGCGATTGAAGAAAAGGATCCAAGGGGTATGATGATATCTAGACTAATACAATATATATGTAAGCGTATCCTTTTGAATGTCACGGCCACATTTAAGGACGCTCATGCTGTTTTAGCGTCTTTCTCGACGTTACTCCACTTGTGGTAACGCTTAAAACCATGCCCTTGTTCGACTAACTCAAAGTACCATTCTATATTGATAATTTCCTTTGCTTTTCTTAATCTTGCTTTTGGATACTTTAATTTTTAACTGTGGGAGTTGGATTATTTTGCCTTGAAGTTTTAACTGCATGAAAAACTCGCTGACCCTTAATACACTGTTTGGGGTATTGACAGGACCACTAACTTTTTATTGTGATTATCATTGGTGTTAAGTTGCATCAGTACGTCAATGTATCGCTTCACTATAGGACTTCATCCATCCTCTGCCATTTTAGTCATGAAGTGCTTTAATGGCTATCTGTCTTTGGTGACGATACCATCAGGGGGAGTATTTATGATCTTGGTAATATCATTGGTAGCGTCATTTAAAACGTGCTTTTCGGTGATCTTAATCACTGTAATAATGAAGCTAAGCTTCAGGCTCAGCAAACTTTTTTCACTACAACAAGCAAATTACTTGAGTAATTTAATTTAAAAAATTATTATAAGTCATCTTAAAAACCATCTGAGTATATAATTCCATGTCAAAGAAAAAAGAAATACATAGCTTTTCTATCGGTAAAGAAAGGTTAGAAGCTTTTTGTGATGCCGTAATTGCTATTGCTATAACCTTACTTGTATTGGAGATGAAAGTACCACATATTTCACATAGTGAGAGTAACTTATTAATTGCAATTGCTAAACAATTCCCTATATATCTATCAACTATTGTAAGTTTCTTTATTATTGCTTGCTTTTGGCTAAATCATCACCGTTTATGCAATATGCTAGAAAAAATAAGTCACGGATACATTATACTGACCCTGCTATGGTTGTTCTCAATGTGTCTAATACCTTACTCAACTGAACTTGTTGGTGAGTATATTCTTAATGGAGACCTCATATACACGGTAACACCTATCTATACGGGCGTAAATGGGTTCGTTGTGATTTGTTGGATACTGATTTGGAACTACATTAAAAAATCTAACTTACTCAAAGAAAACATTAACCTTGAAGCTATCAGGCATGATACTAAGTCGAACTATATTTCACTTGTGATATGGTGTGGTCTATTTGTAATATCTTTCTTTTTACCTTATATAGCTATATTAGGTGTAATGTTGGTCACTGCTTTTTATTGTTTCCCTCGTAAGCATTTATTTTAACAATATTTTAAAAATTTACATCGGAAGCACATTTTACAGGTGCTTAGATGTTTGGGTTTGCTAGTAAAGGCAATTGCGTTTAACCTGCCTATGTTCTATTTAACTTACTTTCACAATGCGTGAGCGCTGACTCATCATCACACTCACTAAAGCGCATACAGATAAAGTCGATAAAATAATGGCTAAAGGGAGCTGATTTTTTAACGGAATAAACGCCGCTAATGCTGTTAGTAATCCAGCACCTAAGTTTTGCGCACCACCCAAGACCGCACCCGCAGTGCCTGCAATACTTGGGAATTCTTCTAATGCTTTGGTGGTTGCTGTTGGGAAAATAATGCCACACCCTAAGAAATAGAGGCAACCTGGTAAGATAATACTTAAGCTTGTTACACCAAATATATAATAGGATAAACCAAGGGCAATACCGCTAATCAATAGAGTAAAACAACCGATAAGTAATAAGCGATCAAGGCTGTAGCGTCGTGCAAGACGTGCTGAGAGAAAGCTGCCAAACATATAACAAGGCAAAGGAATAATAAAGAATAAGCTGGCAACTGCTGGCGAAAGTTGTAATACGGAGGTAAAAAGCGCGCCTGAGCTGACTTCAAATACCGCAACACCCCCATTGGCAACGATCAATAAAATCAGATTAATCATAAAGTTGCCATTGGATAGTACGGTTTTATACTTAGCTAAAAGGTTACCTTTAGTTGATTTCTGCGTGTTAGTTTCAGGAAAGAAAATCCACTGAATGACAAGAAGTAGAATGCCATAAATGGTTAGAAAAACAAAAATAGCGCGCCAGCTATGAAGATCTGTAAAAAGACCTCCTAATAAAGGCGCAATTAAGGGTGCGAAGATAAGCGCAATTGCCATAATACTATTAGCGCTATGAAGCTTCATCCCAGAATATAGATCACGCATGACCGTTCGCGCCATGACACCAGCGACAGCAATACCACTGCCTTGTAAGAAGCTGGCAATCAAAAGGGTTATAAAGTGTGTTGCAAAAACAGCCAAAATAGATCCCAGTGTAAAAAAGACAATACCAATTAAAATCATCGGTTTGCGACCAAAGCGATCAGAATAGGGACCATAGAAAAATTGCAGTAAACCATAAGGGAAAAGATAACAAGCAATCACTGCTTGCATACGCCCAACACTGACGGAGAACTCATGTGCCATTTGCGTTAATGCAGGCACATAAATGGTATTGGTCATTTGCCCCGCGGCAGTGAGCAAAATAATAAGCAATAAAATGCGATAAAAATGACGATCAAAACTAGCCATGTTTATACTTCAATAAATAGGGTCGGATAAACTTGCTGCCATCATAAGGTAAACCGTAAAAAATAATAGTATCAGACACTTAAAAAATGTGGATTAGTGCTGTAAAAGGGGTAATGATGTGTATATACTGCGACGTTAAACTAAGCTGAAATATTTAAAAGATAGAAAAAACAGATGTTACTTACTTTAGATGTTGGCAATTCGCATATTCATGCGGGTGTTTTTGATCATGATGAGTTGATATTACAGTTTCGTTATACTACGGCATCAGCACATGGTAGTTCAGATCAAATAGGTATTTTTCTAAGACAAGCGTTGAGTGAGAATGCCCTTGATCCAAATAAAATAACAGGTGTTGCTATTGCCTCTGTGGTGCCAGCCATTAATTATTCACTGCGCTCAGCGATTTTAAAGTATTTTGATCTTGAACCATTTCTCTTACAACCGGGTGTGAAAACGGGCTTAAAAATGCAAGTAGCAACACCCAAAGAGGTTGGTGCTGATCGAATTGCTGGGTGTATTGCTGCAGTTGAGCTATTTGCCAATAAAGATATTTTGGTGATTGATTTGGGTACAGCCACGGTTTTTGATGTGGTGCGTAAAGATAAAACCTATTTAAGTGGTGCCATTTTGCCGGGTGTGCGTATTTCTCTAGAGGCATTAAGTAGCAATGCTGCCCAGCTTTCGTCCGTCAGTATTGTTAAGCCGACGATGGCAATCGGCAAAGATACGGATACTAACCTGCAATCAGGTATTTACTATGGACACTTAGGTGCGTTAAAAGAGTTGAAATCAGTAATGATTGAGGAATTAAAAGCAGATCCAAGTAATGTCATTACTGTCGCTACTGGTGGATTTTCGCAATTATTTAATGTCCCCGGGTTATTTGATGCTATCGTGCCTGACTTAGTACTACAAGGCATTAAAATGGCATTTGATAAAAATAAATAATGAAGCAAATGATATAAATAAAATAAATGAAGTGAATGTAATGACAAAAAAACCAAATGCCGAGCAAGCTGAGGCAGCGATAAAAACTTTACTTGAATATATTGGTGAAGACCCTAATCGTGAAGGATTGCTTGAAACACCCAAGCGTGTCATTAAGTCATATGCTGAGTTTTTTAAAGGCTATGCAGAAGATCCAGATGAAATATTATCAAAAACATTTGCAGATGTTGAGGGTTATGATGAAATTGTGCTGTTAAAAAATATGCGTTTGGAGTCCTACTGTGAGCACCACATGGTACCAATTATCGGTAAAGCGCACGTTGCCTATTTGCCTAATGGCAAAGTTGTCGGTATCAGTAAAATAGCGCGCGTGTTGGATGTTTTTGCCAAACGCTTACAAACACAAGAGCGTTTAACAATGCAAATTGCTTTGGCAATCGAGAAAGCGCTAGCACCCAAAGGTGTTGCCGTGATTATTGATTCCATGCATCAATGTATGACAACGCGAGGAGTACATAAGTCTGAAACCTCAACAGTGACAAGTTGCATGCGCGGGATTTTCAGAAAAGATGAGAAAAGTCGTAGTGAATTAATGTCGTTGATTTCAGGCTTGTAAGAAAATCAAAAAAAAAGCGCTGTGCCTACTTGGTCTAAACGGTATATTCTGTATAATATTTGTATCGTTAATTGTGTTTTTAACAAAAATGAAGAAACTTTTTTTAGCTCTTTGCTTTTTAATGACAGGCTGTGCAAGCACACATGAGATCGTTGCAAACTCGATGCAAAAGACAGTTGCAGCACAGAGTAATGATATTCATTTTCGTGATGGCTTAGTGAAATTACCTAAGGATGCTACCGCTTATATGGCGTATCCTAATAATGGCTATGATGATTTACATAGTTATCCAGGAACTGCTAAGGACACATTAT
>JAQCCA010000182.1 GCA_027621155.1 Pseudomonadota bacterium
GTATCATGCACTGATTGCGAAAAATCCATTGGGGATAACAACTCTTTTTGGGCAATCTGCCTAAGTAGCGATTGCAGGCGATTAACTTCACCATGTTGTGAGGCAAACACCGTATAATCAATCGCGAGATTTTCTTCAGATTGCGCAAGACAAGCTAAAGCCACCTCTAGCGCTTGCTTGACACCTAAGCTTGAGCGACGCTTTAAGCTAGCAGGTACGTGAGTAGTTGCAATATCACCTGAGTTTGGCAAGTCTTGTTTACATGCATGCCATTTCTGCCATTCATCTACCGTATTAAGTGTCGGTGCCACAGCACTAAAATGGCGCAGATTAAAAGTAAAGCTTGTCATAAACTCTTAGGATATACTCGCTGTTTTTCGATAGTCTACACGATGTAGAATCAAATCTTTAACACAACTCTCATCTGCCAACGTCGAGGTGTCTCCGATTTGTTGCTCTTCAAAATGAGCGATCTTTCTCAAAATGCGGCGCATAATCTTACCTGATCTTGTTTTAGGTAACATTGGCGCCCATTGGATTACCTTAATACTAGCGATTGGTCCATAGGTTTTCCTAACCCATTGAATAATCTCTTTTTTAAGTGCGTCATCTGGATTAACACCCTTTTCCAAGGTGATATATGCATAGATCACCTCACCTTTGATGCTATCAGGAATACCAACAACCGCAGTTTCAGCAACCGCTGGATGTGAATCGATGACACTTTCAACTTCAGCCGTACCAATTCTATGTCCGGCAATACTGATCACATCATCTAAACGTCCAGAGATCCAATAATGATTATCTTGATCGCGATAAGCACCATCACCAGGGAAATAATACCCGGGATAAACATTAAAATAGCTTTGCATATAGCGCTCATGATCACCCCATAAGCTACGCATCATGCCAGGCCACGGTTTTTTGATCACCAATGCACCATAGTCATGTGCTTCTAATGCACCTTTGACTTCTTTAGCTGAGGTTTTATCTAGAATAGCCACATCGACACCCCAGAATGGTGTCATTGCTGAGCCAGGTTTCTGCTGATGACTAAAATCAGGACTTATCATAATGCCACCGGTTTCAGTTTGCCACCATGTATCGACAATAGCACATTGTCCTTTGCCGACTTGTTCATGATACCAATGCCACGCTTCGCGATTAATCGGCTCACCAACACTGCCTAAAATACGTAAAGAATCACGCGTAGTCTGAGCTAAAACGGCATTATCACCTTCGGCTTGTAGTGCACGGATCGCCGTCGGAGCAGTGTAAAAAATACTAACTTTATACTTATCAACCACATCAAAGAAACGTGATTTTTGCGGATAACTTGGCACACCTTCAAACAGCACACTCGTAGTCGCATTAACAAGTGGTCCATACACCACATACGAATGCCCTGTAATCCAACCAACATCTGCAGTACACCAATAAATATCATTACTCTGAATATCAAAAATATGTTTGTGTGTTGTCGCGGCATACACCAAGTAACCAGCGGTAGTATGCACCACACCTTTAGGCTTACCTGTTGAGCCTGACGTGTACAGGATAAACAATGGATCTTCAGCTTTCATCACTTCAACAGGGCAAATGGCAGGCACTGTATCAACAAGCGCTCTGTAGTCAACATCAATCACATTATTCCAGTTGATTGGATTATTGGCGTATTTAATAACTAATACTTTTTCAACACTTGGGCAGTGATTTAATGCCTCATCAACATTGGCTTTAAGTGCCACGGCTTTACCACCTCTAAAACCACCATCAGCAGTAATGATAAATTTTGATTGAGTATCATTGACTCTATCAGCAATTGCCACTGGCGAGAAACCACCAAAAATAACGGAATGTATCGCGCCAATGCGCGCGCATGCCAACATGGCAATAGGGGCTTCAACAATCATCGGTAAATAAATACAGACCACATCACCTTTTTTAACACCTATTGACTTTAAGACATTGGCAAAACGATTCACCTGTTCATACAGCATTTGATAGCTTATAGACTGACTATGCTCAGGGTTATCACCCTCCCAATAAAAAGCAACTTTATCGGCATGCTTTTGCAAATGGCGATCAATACAGTTGTAACAGGCGTTTAACTCACCTTCTTCAAACCATTTGATATTTCCCTCTTTGAAGCTACCACTATTGACGGTTTGCCACGGGCTTATCCAATCGATAATCTGACTTTTCTTTGCCCAGAAGATTTCCGTTTGTTCAATACTTTGTGCGTATTCTGTCAACCAACCTTTTGACATAATCTATGATTCCTTAACCTTCCAATTTAACTCCTTAAAAAGAGTATCAAAAAAGCCATCGATTTCCTAACAGTTATGCATAGAATATCCCTTGTTATGGCATTGCGCTTTATTGTAATTACACTTAACCTATCATTGGTTAACAATACAGCTATCATTAGCATATCTTATACCTCCATAACAACGCTTGATGCTCATTTTATCGCCTAAACACATCTTTTAATTTATGCTTCCTCTGTCGAAAAAATTTAATTTAACCATCTACGGAGAAAAGCATGAAAAACAAAAAAACCTTATCTACAGTTATTCTAGCCAGTATTATGAGTGCTGGATTGACTGGAGTTGCCCACAGCGCGCATTTCACTTATCCTCAAAATATCACCAATTATCAAATGGGCGATACCGTGGCAAATAACGGTAAAACTTATGAGTGTATTGGTGGCGCTTGGTGTACACAATCGCATAATGAACCAGGCGTTGCCGGACTTGAGCATTGGTGGCAATCTGCGTGGCAAGAAACCGGCACACCAAGCCCAGATCCAGATCCAACGCCTGACCCACAACCTGAACCAACACCAGTGCCTGAGCAGTGCATGGGGGACATCCCAAGCAATCCACAAGCATACAAGGGTGCGGATAGTGGATATTGGGGTGGCTACAGCAAAGGTGACTTTGTCCTACACGATGATCAAATATGGCAAGTAGCTAGTAACACTTGGTGGACAAATGACGTACCAGGCACCTCAAGTGCTTGGCAAGTATGCGCAGGTCACATAGTGGCTGATCTTAAAGTTACAATAAGTGGAGACACCCACGGCATTGCTGATGACCATCAAATTGCTTTAATGATCGGTGATAAGCTGCATATGATTCCACTTTCAGGCACAACTATTGGCTTAAGCAAAGGTGAGCATAGCTTTAGCGTTAATGATATTATTGACTTTGAAGATGGGCATATCTACGTTTCACAATTAAATACATCAAGCGTTGATGTCAAAGACAAAGAACACTACGCACTTGATATTCACTTTGATGTTCAAGAAATACCTTACAGCGCAGTTAGTATTGATGTTGATTTTAATAATGCCGCACCAATGGCATATCCAAAGGCATCAATAGCAGGCACTAATGGCAATCAATACCAATCAGATGCACAGTATTTACAATTAGGCAATAATGCATTTAAAGTACCGAGCATTGGTAACTATCAAATCAAAGGCGAAAGCTTCACTATGGATGGTCTAAAATACAGTGCAACACCGATTAGCATTGTTGATGGCGTTATCCAAGGAGATGCTAAATTACAATATCAAGCAAAAACAGATGAGCCACTAATGGTTGGTTATTTAACGCCTTGGAATACGCAAGTTAAAATAAGTGACGCCGTTGAACGTGGTTATAATACAATTGTACTTGCCTTTGCTGTAGTGAATGATGCTAATCCACTAAGTATGACAGATCCTTGGAACATTTATGCCGATTGGCAAAATGGTGGTAACTGGCAAAACAATATGAAAAAAGATATTGAGCAAGCTAAACAAAGTGGCAAATTAAAACATGTGATCTTATCGGTTGGTGGTGAGCATAATACCTTTAAACCAAATGGTGCGGATCCAGCAGTTGTTGCACAAAACATTGTTAACTATGCCAAATCCCTAGGTGCTGATGGAATTGATTTTGATCTTGAAAATTTAGGCGGTATTGATGAAAAGAAAATGGAAGCTGATATCTATGCAACCATCCAAGCCATTAAACAGATTGATCCTGATTTTGTCATTACTGCAGCACCACAGTTTAACCTAATTGACAATGGTGAGGTACATCTTGTCAATACCGGAACACAGCGCATTTACGAAAGATCAGTCTCTGCCGGCTTGTTTGACTATATCTTTATTCAAGAGTACAACACAGGGCATTACTGCATTGATCAATTCGGCATTGGCTCGATATGCAATGGTGCCAGTAAAACAAACATTAACCAAATGCATCCTCAATTTGTCGTTAATAGCTTTGTGCGCTTAAAGCAAATTATTCCAGAGAGTACTAAAATTGTCCCAGGTCAACCTTCGGATAAAACCGCGGCAGGACTTGCCACTGTTTACAATGGTGTTTATAAGGATCGTGCTTATAGTGAACTATGCAAAGCGTACCAAACACCAAGCGTCTTTAATGACCCGCAATTCGGTGGCGCGATGAGTTGGAGCATTAATCAAGACGCTGCTAATGGTTATAAATTTGTTAACGCAATCTTTGCCAACAATTGTGATGGCGTGCAAAATTAAATTCTAAAAACAGTCTGTGATCATGGATGATTTCTAACACTATAAGTGCTAATGTTGATGTGGTAATTATATCAACAGGAAGGTAACACAACATGGAAGGTAAACAACGATTTCAACACTATCTAAAAATAACCAAGATAATCGCGCTTGGTATCTGTGCTTTGCCAACGCTAAGCCAAGCACAAGAAAGTCACTCAACACTCAAGTTTTGCGCCGAGCCTTGGTCGCCTTATGACTACATACATAACAATACTGTACTTGGCTCTGATGTGACGTTAAATAAACAAGTACTAACTAAGCTTAATGTAGCAACTCAAGTCTATATCATGCCATGGAAGCAATGCTGGCAGCTTGTCAAACAAGGTAAAATGGATGGTGCTTTGATGGTCTCTAAAAAGAAAGCTCGTGAGCCTTATGTCTATTATTCAGAGACACCGACAGCACATCTCAAATACACTTGGGTTACCAACCAAAACCATCAAAAACAATATTTTGATGTAACTGCCCAGCAGCTTGTTAATTGAACTGTGGGATTTTGCCATTAAAGACACCTGCAATGGTATC
>JAQCCA010000183.1 GCA_027621155.1 Pseudomonadota bacterium
TAATGTTTATTAAGTTTTTTCTAAATAATAAGAGATATAGCCTGCATGGATACAAGAGGAATAAGAACGGTGATACCGTTATTCAGTATGGTTTGGCAAATAAGAGAGTATTCAAGCCATTAGAGGCTGAGGCAAAAAAGATTATTACAACTAAAGTCCTGTATAATGCTTTTTCTCAAGAAGACATTATTAATATTACTACCCTAGCTCAAAAAGATGCAATTATGAGGTCTGATAATATAGATACAACCCTATTAACCGATAAAAATCAACCTACAAAATATCAATGGTATCCATTTTTAGTTGCGTTTATGGCTGTTATGTGGTGCTTTTGCGCTATAATAGGTCATAGATTTACTTATTTAGACACTCAGTATTTTAGTATAATTTTGCCAGGCGCGATTATCATATTTCCAGTGATATATTTTTGTGCCGATGCAATTCAAGAAATATATGGGTATAAACGAGCAAGACAAGCATTATGGGTGTGTATATTCTGTCACTTTATGCTTACATTGTCAGTTAGTCTTATTTTATGGTTTAATCCAGCGCCAAACGTTGATGCTCACGCTTATTATGTCGTGTTGCATACTGAGTGGCGAATGTTTTTAGGGAATGCTATTGGAATGATAGCTGGTGTTACAATTAATGGGATAGTTCTTTCAAAAATGAAAATATTTTTTGAGGGAAAGCATTTATGGCTAAGATCTATTGCTTCGACATTAATAGCAGAAGCAGTTTACTCAGTTGTATGCTCTAGTATAGCTTTCAATGACGCTCTTAGTGTAATGCAACTAATCAAACTTCAAGCAGGAATGGTTGCTATCAAGGTTCTGTGGGAAATATTTTTTACCCCGCTTTTATATTTAATAACATCAAAAATAAAAGCCTCAGAGGGTATTGATATCTATGATAGATACACCAACTTCAATCCATTTTCATTGGATGTTGAATATCAAACAAGCAAATAAATTTTCTTTTAAACTCTAACACACCCCTTTCATCTGTATAGTCATAATACTTTTTAAGTTTAAGGTTATATAGTTGAAAAAACTCTTCTGTTTGATGAGTAGGTAATTTAAATATTGGTCGTAATGGTGCCCCCTTAGCCCATTCTAGTAACGAATTTTCACCTTTAATTGTATGGGTATATGTTTGACACCAAACTTTGACATCATTAGAGAATTTCACGCATATATCTATATAATTATCATTAGATAGTACTGGTGATATTCTTAAATTTAGCTTATCAAATACATCTAATTCTTTGGCGGTTTCCATTATTAACGTGTAAAAAGGTTCACTAAACATGTCCGGCATTTGAATAGAGATGTTTTTTGCATATTGCGCGTATTTCCCTATAATTGATGCATGATTTTGACACCATTGCATAGAACCAGAGAAATTGATTAAATCATACGTTTTTAATGGGACATAATCTTCAATAGTATCTTTTAAAAAGGTGACTTTATCGATAGCTATTGCGTTATTTATAATATCTATATTGTTATCTATTGCTAATATTTGAGCCTTTGGAAAATAATTAGCTAACGTTGCAGTGGACAGCTCACCATTTCCACAGCCAAAGTCAATGATTGATAATGGATTTGTGTGTTTTATATTTTCAATCAGATCTATATTAGCAATGTTCTTTTGATCTTTAAATTTATTATATTGTTTACTATCAAATTCAATCATCTTTTAATTTCGTATATTTTGGCAAGAATTTTATACTTCCTCTCGTTGAGTACAAGATAGTTTTCAGATGGGTTTGCATAACAAAGTATCGTTTCATTTCTGCGTTTATAAAAATCACCACACTCAATTTGCATCTTATCATTTAAAACAAAAACCGTTTCTCCATATTGAGCATTGGTGTCTAATGTTAATATGATAGTATCATCTGGTTTAATGAGTGGTGACATTTTATTTATGCAGTAGTTATCAGGCGCAATCATAGCAATATTATTTTGATCAGTCTTTAAATATAGATAATTTATTGTGCTTTTAGTTTTTAAGCAATCAGGTAAAAATAAAAGTTCCTCAAATGTAATTACAGGTATTTTAACTGTCGACAGTTCAAAACTTTCATTTACTAACTGATATGGATCAAGACATAGTAATTGCCTTTCAGATATTCCAAAATAATTGCAAATCTTTACGACCGTAGAGTCTGTTAATGTTTTTGTTGATCCATTCAAAATTGAATTTATACAGTTTTGTGAAACGTTGATTTGTCGTGAGAGTTCCCGCTCTGATAGAAAGTTTGCTTTTAATAAATAATGCAAAAGACTTGACGTTGAGTCAAAGACACCCTGTGGCTCAGGTATTTCATCTATAATTTCCGTAAATTTGACATTAAAGAATGAGGATAGCTTTTTAAGCGTGCGAGAGCTTGGTGTGGAAACTCTTCCACTCAGCAAATCATTAAGTGTTGAAGCAGATAACCCAGATATTTTTGACAGCTCTGCTGTTGTTGTAAATCCGCTATCAAGCATTAGGCGCTTTAAATTATTACTTATAGTTGTCATAAAACGGTTAAAAATAGTATAAAACGATATTGACACATATTATTTATTATATCAGAATGTGAACCATAAGTTTTCATATATCAGTTAGGTTTATAGTTTTTGTCACCAATAATCAGAGGTTAGCAGAAATTAACTGGCAATGAAAATAAAAATGTATGCTATGTAAATTTGATAGCGAGTTATTTTGAAGGGAGTGAACTAGGTTGGTATGATGGAAATTATACAAAAAATGTATCCTGAATATTACATTCAATTCGTTTCTGTGGGGGCAGGCGATGTATCTGATTCTATGTCTTTGGCATGGGGTCAGGTATGCCGTAAAATGATATTTAAATCTATTTCTCTTACAACGAATACAAATCAAATACATATAGCTTCGATGGCAAGTTACAATCAATATGATGTTTTTTTAAACAAACAAAAAAATAAATCTAAAAATCACCCATTATCTATTGTACTGTCAATACTCATTGAGAGTAATACTACAATATTAAGGTATCTCATAACGCAAAACCTTAATAGAATTAATAATGATATTTTAATAACCTACTTGCAAAAATATTTCACAATGGTAATCTTAGGCTTGTCTGAATTAGAAAGCAGATTGGGCTTAGAAAACCCTATATTGTTCGGTTTATATTGCACCGTTATTCGCAATATATCAGAAAGTAAGTGTGCATTATTAACTGCGCTTACTTCGTATTCGATCATGGCACATTGTTATGGTCGGGTAGGCGCAGAATATAATAGCTGTTTAACAGTGAATAATGCGCGCCGTCTAACAATATGCGGTTTTCTAACTACCCGATCACCAAAACTAACAATAACAAAGGTGTCGCTATGGAACGCATGACTCAAAATATTAAGCATTCAAAAAATAATATTGAAGCTGTGCTTGAGCGTTCGCCTATTCATGTTCAAAGTACATGGATTAAATCCGTTATAGCTGAAGTTGGCAAAATTGATGCAGCGCATGTTTTAATTGATTCTTTAATCTATAATCTCAATAAATACAAAGCTTTCGCTATAAATGGTGCTGACGAGTTTGGATTACTCTATTGTGCCAAAGAGTATCAAGATAGTTTAAAAGTGTCATATAAGCGTGCTAGAGCAATCCCAAATGAACTCGTTAATGACGGTTGGCTTGAATCTATTGATCAGCGGTTTACGTATAATAAAAAATTCTATAAGCCAACATCTAAAGCTTTAGACTTTATTTACAGACTTCACCTAGTCCAAAATGACCATATAAGCGATAGTGGCAATATAGATAAAATGGTACTTGTGCCAAAAGGACAAACTACTTGTGCCGATTTGCCGAAGTCATATAAGGATAAAAATCAAGATCAAAAAATAACAATCCTTAACAATCAGCACCAAGAATTAGAAAGTGTAGGCGCAACTGAAAATTTTGATTGTGATGGGATTGTGATTTTTAATTTTTCTGAATTTGGCATTGAAGTTGTCAAGTGTGAATCAAGTTTGTTTGATTATTTCACTGTTAACCAAGCAAAAGCCATCAATACAATTAGCCATGTCAACGCAGATAAAATCGATATTGTAGCGTTCAATAACTCATTAGACAGAAATGACATTAAGCTTGAAGCAAAAGACTTCAAGCAGTTTGTTAGTTGGTGTTATTTGGTGGCAGTTGATGCTAAAGGTGCCAGTGCAGCTAAGGGGTCAATGATTGTGAATGATAGTGATTTAGCTGAATCTGTTGTTGCAAGTGATAACGTCAATCTTGGAAAGGTGGACGCTGTAGGTGACAACGCCAATAACAACAACCGTCAAACTAAGCTTGATCTTGATGCGGTCATCAACGAGCTAAAGGCAATTTTAGCTGATCAAAGCCTTGAAGCGATAACTGCTAAGGTAATTGATCTTAACAGCCAATATGATGTTGATACTGAACGTGAACTGGTTGCCGCTGTTTTATGTGATTTTGGTGCGATCAATGAAGATGACTTTTTAGGTGGTGATTTTGTTGTCAGTGGCAATCAAACAGGAAGTATTAAGGAGCCACTGACACAGTACAACAACACATTTGAAGGGAGTTATGTTGTTGATGCAGATAATGCCAACAATAAGGTTGTTGATCAAGGTAATTCTAGCGGGGATAGTGAAATTGTCGTTGATGGGGTAGGTTTAAGTGAGGGTGAAAATGTCGGTTTTAGTGATGTTGAAGCGGTTGATCTTATTGCTGACGGTCAAGGACAAGGTAGAGATTCGCGCGAAATTGTCACAAATGATAACGACTATCAACAAAATATCAGTGCTGATAATACGGCTCAAAACAATGAAATTGTCGTTGACCAGTTCCTAAATCTTGGCGAGTCCAAGTATAAGGACTTTGTGAAACTGTGCTTGAAGCGTGGCTTTCCAAGTGAAACTAAAGTTATAGAGTCAGCAACACATGCAATTAGAAATTATGGCAATCTCAATTTTGATCAATTGTTTAAAGGTATTTGCTACGGCGACTTTTACGGTTTGAAGCTTATTAATAGTGAGGCAATTACTGACATTGACCAAGATAATAAAAAAGATAAATCACACAAAAAGGCTAAAAATCCATTATC
>JAQCCA010000184.1 GCA_027621155.1 Pseudomonadota bacterium
CTACCATCATGCGTAATGCACCTTCTGTTCTATATATTTAAATTGAATCACCGACAATATGATAATAATCAGCATCAATATTACCGATTGCGCTGATGAGCTGCCAATTTGCTGTCCGATAAAGCCTGTGGCATAAACATTATATACCAAAATATTGGTTGAATCCGCGGGACCTCCTTGCGTCATTGTCGCAATAATACCGAAGGTGTCAAAAAACGCATATACCAGATTGATTGTTAATAAGAAGAAGGTTGTTGGCGAAATCAACGGAAAAGTAATCTGCCAGAATCGCCTTATCGGTCCCGCACCATCAATAGCTGCTGCTTCAAGCATCGATTTAGGCACTGCTGCCAATCCCGCGAGAAAGAAGATAAAGTTATAACTCACTTGCTGCCATGAGGCGCCAAAGATGGTAACCATCAATGCTTGCGTGCCATTACTATAATAATTCCAATCAACCCCAAAATGCGCCAACACCCAAGTCACAACACCCACAGCTGGATTAAACAAAAAACCCCATAATACTCCCGTGACAGCAGTTGCTACGGCATATGGCCACAAAATAAAAGTCTTGTAGATTTTGGCACCGCGTATAACACGCATGACAAGAACCGCAAACAATAACCCAAGCCCCATCGCCAAAAATGTCACTGCGACTGAGAAAATCGCTGTCGTAATAAATGATTGCAAGTAACTACTGTCACTTAATAAAGCCCAATAATTCTCAAACCCAACAAAATGAGACACTGTACCCCAGAAGTTACTACTGTAAAAAGAACTGATAATGCTTTGAATTGCCGGATAGATAAAAAACAGCAGCGTAATCACCAGTTGTGGCAATATCAATAAATAAGGCAACCATCCTGCCTTATAAAATCCTCGATGATGCATAAACTAAACCTTATTTTGTCTATAGAACTGATTGATTAACTTATTTCCCTTATCCACTGCATCTTCAAGTGCGTCATCGACACTTTGTTGATTAGAGAAAATACGCTCAAGCATCGAGTCATTTTCCTGACGAATCAACGGAAAATTACCCAATCTAATGCCTAGAGTATAAGGTTTAGGTGGCGCGTTATTTAAAGATTCAACAGCGATCAATGCATTAGGATCTTTCTTATAATATCCCTCTTTTTGCATGAGCTCATAAGCTGACTTAGTAGCTGGGACATATCCTGTATCCATTGCCCATTGCGCTTGGATTTTGGGTTGTGCTAAGAATTGATAGAAGGATGCCACCCCTTTATATATAAGATCAGCATTCGGTGTATTCTTAGGCAATGCAAACATCCATATAGCCCCTCCGCCAATGATCGTGTTTTGTGGCTTACGTGTATCTTTTGTTTGCCAAAATGGAATTTTTGCCACACCCACTTTAAAAGTCGTTAGTTTTGAATAGTCCGCCAACATTGAAGATGAATGTACAATCATCGCACACTTTCCACTAGTGAATAAAGTATCCGCAGAGCCTAAACGTCCGCCATACTGGAAAATGCCTTTTGCTTGCCAAGCCTTAAGTTGTGTTAAAAAGTCCGCCACTGTTTGATTATCAAACCTAAGCTTTGGCTTCATCGAATCGAAACCATTATTAGCACTTGCAAAGGCTAAATTATTCCATGCGCTAAACTCCTCTAATAAAAGCCAAGAAGGGTAGGCTGCCGTCATAACACACCCCTGTCCTGATTGAATTAATTTTTCTCCTACTTTAGTCAACTCTTGCCAAGTAACCGGAGGGTGCGTGACACCCGCTTTAGCCAAAGCCTTTTTGTTATAAAAAAGCACGGGTGAAGAACTATTAAAAGGAAGACCCGCAAGCTTACCATCCACGCTATAGTAGCCACTCACCGCAGGCCAAAAATCACTTTGATCAATCGTAATACCCGTCATTTTCTCAAGCTCATACAGCGGAATAATCGCACCGTTTGAGTAAATCATCATCGCAGTGCCAATCTCATAAGACACCAACATATTTGGTTGTGTGCTTGAACGATAAGCTGTTGCTGCTGCGGTTAATGAGTTTTGATAATTGGATTTATTAATCGCCTCAACATAATACTTATGCTGACTTTGATTATACTCATTGACAATTTTATCTAAAGCATAATTAAGCGACCCACCAAATGAATGCCATAACACCAGATGAACCCTGCTATCTTGTTGCTTTTTTCCCTCAAAAACCGCCTTAGCTTTCTGCCAAAAATCTCCTGCAAAAGCCTGTGATAACAACCCACAGACAAGCGCCATAACTACGCACAGATAGCGCATTTAAACTCCCTCTCTTTTATTTTGAATACCAAATGATTAGTGACACATGTTACAAAAATATCACAGTAACAACAAATGAAAATAGTCAGTCAGTATGATCGCGAGCATATCCACAATCTTTATTATATAATCGCTAGCTGAGCGTTAACCGAAGCTATTTATTGCTTTTCCAGTCATAGCACTTTTCTTTTTTTATGCTACAATACCGACCAGTTTCATGAGCAACTCTTATCACTTGTTATCCATAAATGAACAAATCAAATAGTGATTATAGTTTTAAGCAAAAGTCACTCATGCGATTAACAAGAATAATAAGCAAAGCAGGTAAATGAATGACGTTAGTTTCTTTAGCGATAGACTATAAAAAGGCTTCTTTAGATGTGCGCGGCGCATTCGCCCTCGACAATGAACGCCTTGGTCAACATTTAAAAACGCTAAAAGAACAACATGGTGTTGAGCAATGTCTTATTTTATCAACCTGCAATCGCACGGAAATCTATGCCGTCATTTCTGAATTAAAACACTTAGATCATGTGATCAATTGGTGGCAACAATCAGCAAAACGTAATGATTTGGATTTAAAAAACTATCTTATCGTGCGCCAAGATACGCATGTCGCTCATCATCTAATGCGCTTAAGCTGTGGATTAGAGTCAATGGTTTTAGGTGAACCGCAAATATTAGGTCAAATCAAATATGCCTATGCGGAGGCACTTGCTAATCACACACTTGGTGGAGATCTTAATCGCTTAATGCAAAAGGCTTTCTCTGTTGCAAAACGCGTGAGATTTCATACTAATATTGGGCAATGTCCGGTTTCTGTTGCCTTTTCGGCAGTGACATTGGCCAAACAAAGCCTAAGTCATTTTGAAGATAAAACGATTCTCGTCATTGGCGCAGGAAGCACGGCAATGCTTGTGACAAAGCACTTAGCAAGTCTGACGCCAAAACGCCTTATTATTGTTAATCGCACACTAGCAAAAGCGCAACAACTGGCAACTGAGCATCACGCTGAAGCCTTTTCATTATTCGAGCTTAGCAGTCTTGCTGAACAAGCTGATATTATTGTTAGTGCTGTTAACTCACGTGAGCTGATTTTAACGGCTGATATGCTAAGCAACACAAATCCTAAAACGCTAATTGACCTGTCGGTGCCACGTGTCATTGATCCATTATTCGATCAAATAGATAATATCACCACCTACTGTGTTGATGATATTCAAGGACTTATTCAAAACAATAAAACATTGCGTGAAAAAGCGGCACTACGTGCTGAGAAATGGATTGAAAAAGGTCTAGATGATTATATTAATCAAGAAAAAGCCATTCTTTCCGATAACACAATCAAGGCCATGCGCAATCAGACCAAAGACATGATTGATGATGAGCTCAATCGTTGCCTTAAGCGCTTAGAAAATGGTGAAGACCCTAAAATGGTTTTAGCGCGCTTTGCGCACAATGTTAAAAACAAATGGCTGCATACGCCAAGCGTGTCACTTAGAAATGCTGCCGTTGAAGGGCGCAATGATATGCTTAACTTAGCTGAAGAAATTTTTGGCTTAAACACTGGACTATAAAATGAAAGACTCAATCAAACGAAAATTACAAGGCTTAATCGAACGTCATGAAGAAATTGCAGCCCTCTTGGGTGAGGCTGAGGTCATTAGTGATCAGAATAAATTTCGTGATCTATCCAAAGAATATGCGCAATTAGAGCCTTTAGTTACAACATTTAAAGCTTACGAGCAAGCACATAATGATATTGAAAGTGCTAATGAGATGCTCAAAGAAAGCGATCCTGAAATGAAGGAAATGGCTAAAGAAGAGCTTAATGACGCTGAAGAACGAATTCAAGCCTTAACTAAAGAGCTTGAGATTTTATTGTTACCTAAAGATCCTAATGATGGCGCCAACGTATTTCTTGAGATTCGTGCTGGCACCGGTGGTGATGAGGCAGCTATTTTCTCGGGTGATTTATTTAAAATGTATAGCCGTTATGCAGAGACACAAGGTTGGCGGATTGAGATTGTCAGTCAAAGTGATGGTGAGCATGGTGGTTTTAAAGAAATCATCAGCAAAATCTCAGGTGAGAATGTTTATTCACAGCTCAAATTTGAATCAGGTGCACATCGTGTGCAACGCGTACCTGAAACTGAATCACAAGGGCGCGTACACACTTCTGCCTGCACCGTTGCTATAATGCCAGAAGCGGATGAGGTTGAGGGTATTGATATTAATCCTGCTGATTTAAAAGTCGATACTTTTCGCGCATCAGGTGCCGGTGGACAACATGTGAACAAAACGGATTCCGCAATTAGAATAACACACATCCCAACAGGAGTGGTTGTTGAGTGTCAAGACCAACGTTCGCAACATAAAAACCGCGCGCAAGCAATGTCGATGCTTAAGGCAAGACTCTTGCAAGCTGAGATTGACAAGCAACAACAAGAACAATCTAGCCAACGTAAAAGCCTTGTCGGTAGCGGTGATCGCTCTGAACGTATTCGCACCTATAACTATCCGCAAGGGCGTGTGACTGATCATCGCATTAATCTCACACTTTACAAGCTTGAAGAAGTAATGCAAGGTGATTTAGGTTCTGTTATCAAACCCCTTATCCATGAATATCAGGCCGATCTACTGGTGCAAATGTCTGAAGAAAATGCCTAATAAAACTATTCAATGTATTCTATCAACCCATAGCAAACAACTTGAGTCAACCTCTAATAGCGCGCGAATTGATATTGAAGTCTTACTTTGTCATATATTAAAAGTAGCAACGAGTTATTTATACACCTGGTCAGAAAAATCTTTAACTGAAGATGAGTTTCGACAGT
>JAQCCA010000185.1 GCA_027621155.1 Pseudomonadota bacterium
GTGACGGATTTGAGACCTGACCCCGTCACGATGTTGATTTTTTAATAATAAGTTTTATTTTTATGTATAATTTTAAAAGCATAATGCATAGACCAAAAAAACCAATACATATAAGGATGAAACCTAGTGTTTCACTTACAGATTCATAACCATGTTTAGGAAAAAAAATTCCTACCAAAGAAAATAATACTGTTATTAAGCAGCACAATAATAATTTAAGGCACTCTTTCCAAGTGCTTTCTTTTGCACTATTCACAAACCAATCATAATAGGTCAGCTTACGTTTAATCTCATAAGGTTTATCAGCTAACAAGCGTGTGATATTTTTTTTATATCTAAATAAAGAAAGTAAAGTAATGGCAAAAAATATAATTAAAGCTAAAGCCAAACTAAAAAATAAAGACAACGGCACTAATAAAGGTATAGATATGAGCATGTATCGCAAAGGAGCAGCAGAAACATTCTCAATACTCGCTCTCTCAAGACTTGTTACTGTATAGCATTTTTTACCATGCTGATAAGCATACTTGTTTTTACCAATTTTTATAAAGCAAGCTGAAATATAGCTATTCATTAATTTTTCTCCAGCTTTAGACGTAGTTCCATACGTTCCTAACTACATTTCCAGTATTCTCTTGAATCCAATCACCTACAGGAAATATAACATTTGCAGTAAATGCTACGGCACCACCAATAGCCCCACCAGCAAATGCCCCAATGAGTGTACCTGGCCCTGGGAATACACTTCCAATTGCAGCACCAGCGAGAGCTCCTGTTTCAGTAGCAGCCCAAGTAGTCAAGCCTGCAGAAAGCACAGATGCGGTCGTACCAACTGCAGCAGAAGTAACTTCTCTTGCAACAACATTAGCACCGCTGCCAATATTCTCATAGTAGGCACTTGCTGAATTTGCTGCAATCTGTAGAGGTCCTGCAATTTTACCTACTATACCAAGCCCTTTGTAATACCTACTGTTAGTTGCATTATCCAGTATCCCCGCAGAAGCTGATCTACTATTTGTAACAAAAGCATCTCTTGCTTTTTCTAGACTGGAGGCTCTCGAAATTTTAACAAGCCTATTTTCTTGTAAATTGCCAGCGCGTCTTAAGATGTTGGTAACTTCTGCTTTTTTAGTAGTTTCGAATCCATATTTTAAGGTGTCGGCAGCGTTCCCAATGTTTCCTATTTTATCAGAAGTATTTTTTAATAAAACAGCTGTAGGGTTATGTTCTATAATGCCGTTCATGCCATCTGAAATTGGTTTGGCAAAAATTCCTTTGACAATATCATCAGCGCTTTGGCTTGATGATGAATGATTGATGTTGGGTGTTGAGTTTAACATTGCATTAAACAAATCATCATCACTGTTATTCATATCGAAACCATTTAAAGACTCGTTTGCCATTTGCGCAAACACATCTTTGCCAACACTGCCAAAGTAAGCGCCTTTTGCGGTGTTGGATCCTCCGGTTGAGTCTGATGATAACAGCTCTGAGTCTGTTCTCAGTCCTCTGTTTTCTGTCATCTGAACAATCCCCTGCCCAATCGATGCACCCAAGGCATTACCAAAGGTATCTCTGGCAATCGCACCCATATTAAAGCCAATATCATCACCGATGGCTTTTCGAAGACCAATGCTAGCACAATCTGCTCTTTTACGTTGTTTTAATCGAGAATCAAGTCTCACAAATTACCTCTTTAATCTTCACCATTGTTTCACCGCCGCAAGCGGCTGATGTGACTTACTTTTGGCATTGCTCCAAAAAGTAAGCAAAAACGCTAGCCTCACAAATTTTTTAACGCCATGCAAACAGGTGCGTTGCAAACTCGTTTCACTCAAACAGTGCACGCACTTACTCTGTTTGCCTAGCTAAAATTTGAAATGGCAATATTACTGCCATTTCAAGTTTTGCGTCAAACTCAAACGCTATCAGGCTTCTGTCTTTACTCCCAGATGCTCAAGATACGGGTAACTTTGCCCATTCAAGTTTTTAGCTTGAAAATGGAGCAGATTTTTGCTTGCCAATCTCTGTCGTCTGTCCTCCGTCTTCTGTCATCTGAACGGGCGAGCTTTTTGGTTACTTTTTCGCGGGAAAAAAGTAACTGCCTAAAGCCACGGCAGTGGCGGGCAAACCCAAGGATGGCGGATTTTACCCTAACTCTGTTGCCTATCATTTCCGCTTATACTCTCTTTTCAGCTCATCATACATAAATTGGCAAGCTTGCTCCTCAGATGGGAATTCATCAATTACATATATTCTACCCCTACTGTTATACACTACCTGCCAAGTATCGTCTTGCTCAACCAAACACATGGCTTCACCATCCTTTATCCCATTGACACTAAAAGAAATTTCAGGAATCTCTAGACCTATTAATTTACTGTGTAAAGTATGCTTATCCATGATTGTCAACTTACTTTCCAGTTATATAACCATTGTCTAGATACCATTGTACAGGTTTTGGAAGCTCATGTTGGATTCCCATTCCTGGCTGACCAAACCATGGCATAACTTTTCCAGTTGGAACGTTTTGTATTGGTTTCACAACTTCATAAGCATTATACGGATCAGTAATTTTAGCTCTAGGCAAAGATCTTTGCTCAAATAGTACTCCCTTAGGGGAAACAAAAGTTCCATACGGTGAACCATATCGGTCAAAAACATAACCTTGTTGAAGAGTTAGGCTTTCTTGATTACCCCAAAAACCACGATTAGCAGGCCATAATCCCAAGTTTTCTTGGACAAGCCCTTCACGTTGAAAATGGACACTGAAATTTGAAGACTCTCTCGCAAGCTTACTAGCCTCTATATTATTCAGAACTTTTGCAGAATCAACCGCCTTCCCATCCACAAACAACGACGCAACTTTATTACCAAAGCTCTTAAACCCATCGGCAACGGTTGAAGCTCCCCACTTTATAGCACCCCAGGCAGCAGCGGGATCCTTGACAACCGCAACACCCAGTTTACCAAGATCATAAGCACCACCGACGGTCATGGCAAGATTAAGTCCCTCGCCCCAGACATCAACCAATGGTTTTTCTGGACTTGCTAAGTTGGACTGCATCACGCCATTGCGCTCGAAGTAATGCTCATCCACCGGTTTTAATGATGAATTTTGAATGTTTGATGCTGAATTATCTGTGTAACCATTCGGATCAAGCGCTTTACCCATATAATCCCCTAAAAGACTATTGACAATGTCATCAGCGCTTTGGCTTGATGATGAATGATTGATGTTGGATGTTGAGTTTAACATTGCATTAAACAAATCATCATCACTGTTATTTATATCGAAACCATTTAAAGACTCGTTTGCCATTTGCGCAAAGACATCTTTGCCAACACTGCCAAAGTAAGCGCCTTTTGCGGTGTTGGATCCTCCGTTTGAGTCTGATGATAACAGCTCTGAGTCTGTTCTCAGTCCTCTGTTTTCTGTCATTTGAACAATCCCCTGCCCAATTGACGCACCCAATGCATTACCAAAGGCATCTCTGGCAATCGCACCCATATTAAAGCCAATATCATCACCGATGGCCTTGCGAAGACCAATGCTGGCGAAACTTGTCGTTTCATTGGCAGCCAAAGTCGTCATTTGACGCCCCATAAATCCTTTGTTTTGCATATTAAGGACATCCGTTTGTCCTGCCTTATTCATTAAACCTGCCATTCCGGTGGATACAAGCGTCTCACGCCAGTTAAAACCTGACTGTCTGTGTGCTGCGATCTGCACACCTTGTGCAAGACTATCACTTAATGTGGCTTTGCCCATATCGGCAATAAGTGATGTACTCTCACCAAACATACCATAGCCAATACCTGCTGTAGCAGCAGAAGTTAAACCAGTTAACAGTGCGCCTTTCCAGTCGTAACCATCCTGCAGACCTGTTGCATTGGCTGCAACTTGCGTTAACAAAGCTCCTGCTGTACCCACAGCAAATGCGGTGCCTGCTGCTACCGTTGTTCCTAATGCCACGGCTCCTGCACTTGCTGCCGCAGCTCCAGTGCCATATGCAGCAGTAACAGCAGCGCCAGCAGCATACGATGCTGCACCATAGGTAACCACAGTAGCAACTACAGCCACCACTGCAACAATAATCATACCGACCACGCCACAGCCACCGCCACCATCAGATGAGGCAGGCGGTGGTGGAATCACCGGCATCGTCGGGTTGGTATCACCGATTACTTTAGTCAAATCCTGCGGACGGAAGGTGTCACTGCTGTTATGAATATTATCGATCTTGTTAGGAATCGTTAAGGTTTGTCCGGCTTTTGCCTTTAGATCGTCATTACTGGTGATGTTATTAGCATCAGCAATAATATACCAAAGCTTACTGTCACCAAAAACAGTTGCAGCAATTGATTGCAAGGTATCCCCTGCTTGCACCACATAGCTAGTTGGTGCCTTGGCAGGATAACCATCACTGACTTTAACATAATTATAATCAAAATCTGCTATTGGTGTTTTGTCATCTTTATGCTCTGGATTAATATTATCCACGTTGCCTGAGGTGCCAACGGGCTTGCCATTGACATAATAATAGCGCTGCACACGATCAGCTTGATGTTTCTCTAACACCATTCCTTCGGTGTTGTTATAAAAAGTGCGATCATTATTATGATCTTTTTCGTCAACCACTGATCTTAAGAAACCATTGCCATCGTAACTAAAACTCGTTGAACCAGCTTCCAGCACACCACTGTCATTTTTGCCACTGATTTTCGCTTGTTTATAACTATCAAACTTATAATAGGTCTTGGTGTAGTTAATATCATATGGCGTACCCTCGGCAACGTGTACACGGTAATGTGTAAGATTCCCAACGCCATCATAATCGCCAGCGTCATTATAATAAACCGTGTTACTTAAACTGCCATCAGCTTTATAATTATCCTGCTGCACTAGCCAACCATTTTGGTTATAGCTTGTGACTTGTTGGCTACTTAATTTATCTTTGTCACTATAGCTTTTTAAGGTTAACACTTGCCCTAATTTATCTAGCTCACGCACTTGTGATATATAACTGGTACTAGGGATTTCAATATTACCA
>JAQCCA010000186.1 GCA_027621155.1 Pseudomonadota bacterium
GTATCAATATGATGACATTACTTGCCATTGTGCTAGCCGTGGGGCTGGTGGTTGATGATGCGATCGTTGTCCTTGAGAACTGCTATCGCTATATGCAAAAGGGCTATAATGCGTTTGATGCAGCAATTTTAGGCAGTAAAGAAATTGGCTTTGCGATTATTGGTATGACCATCACATTGGTTGCTGTTTATATCCCGATTGCATTTATGAATGATAAATCAGCTGTTTTCTTTCGTGAATTTGCTTTTACCTTGGCTGCGAGTGTTTTAATCTCCGGCTTTGTGGCATTGACCTTGTCACCGACCATGTGCGCACATACTTTGGGTAATGCCAAGGAAAGTCGTTATGAGAAGTTTGTCAGTAGACTATTTGCAAACTGTGAAAAGGCATATAAAAAATCACTCTACTTCGTATTACAAGTACGCTTTTGGGTCATCGCTATTTTTGTGATTTTGATTATTGCAGGGATCGGTTTGTTTCGCTCGATGCCAACAGCTCTGCAACCGAATGATACCATTGGCGTGGTTGGTGTGAATATTGTCGGACAAAGTAACGCAAGCTCAGATTTTATCATGCAAAAGTTGGATGAGATTCAAGGTAAACTACCCAGTAAGGTGTTTGATCACTCATTTGGTTTTGTTGATACACAAAGTGGTCAAACCTCAGGTTCTTCAATGAATATCTTAAGAGAGGATCAAGTCACCAATGCCTATAAGGTGGCGCGTGAATTAAATGGGATTATTAAAAATACTCAAGGCATACAAGGTAGTAGTTGGGTATTCCCCTTATCAGGGCGTAATCAATCAGGCAATGGTGATATTCAAATGTATCTATTAAGTATGAATGATTATCAAACACTTTATAAGAAAGCCAGAAGTTTGGTCACGATGCTTGAAAAATTGCCAACCATTTCACATGCAGGTGTTGGCACGGCAGTAAATAGTGGACAATTTGATATGAATATCAACTATACCAATGCTGCTTTATTGGACGTTGATCCTGCTAATATTCAAACGATCTTAAATATTATGTTTGGTGGTTGGCAGTTATCGCGTGATTATGAAACCGGAGGTGAGAGCTTCCCCATTTATGTACAATTGCCAAAAAAAGATCTTAAGAGTTTTAATGTGTTAAATCGTTTATATATCAAAACTGATTCAGGTGGTTGGGTGCAGTTAGGACGCTTAGTAAGCATTGCACCAGTGGTGAAAATTCCTTATTTGACGACTTATAACCAAATGCATGCGATGGAAGTGGATATTAACTTACAACCAAATGCCTCAATGGGGCAGGTGGTTGAGCAAATCAAGGCAATTACCGAACAACTATTACCTGGTACAAGTTTGGCATTCAAAGGGGACGCTAAAGATATGCTTGAAGGTAATAACAGCATGATTATTATCTTTATTGCGGGGCTTTTGTTTATCTATTTGGTACTTGCTGCATTGTTTGAGAGTTTTGTTGACCCCTTTATTATTTTATTGACAGTGCCTTTATGTGTGATTGGTGCTTTGCTTGGGCTCAAACTTATCGGAGGGACACTAAATATCTATACAGATATTGGTTTAATCACCTTAATTGGATTGGTGTCAAAACATGGTGTGTTGATTGTGCAGTTCTCTAATGAGCTGTTAGCTAAAGGTGCTTCCTTAAATGAAGCGGTGATCAAAGGAGCCGCAACACGTTTGCGCCCAATTTTGATGACATCAGCGACGATGATTTTAGGCGCTATTCCATTATTATTAAGCACAGGGGTAGGTGAGCATGCCCGTCAGCAAATCGGTATGGTTATTGTTGCTGGATTGTTATTAGGATCACTGTTCTCGTTGTTTATTGTGCCGGTGGCATATCAATTATTAAAATCCATTAGGACAAATAAATCATCAAAAATCTCCTCAATAGCAAACACTGCACAATAATTTGAGATGGGTATAAATGTGATTCAATTCATTTGTCTGCAACTTGCACGCTTTTTCATTGTTTTTTAATGATTGATTGGGTACACTCCACTGCGTGTTAATTAGTAGAAACCAATATGGAGAACAATATGAAACAAGCGTCAGCACGCCACATCCTCGTTCAAACAGAAGCAAAATGCGAAGCTTTAAAAAAAGAGATTGAAGCAGGTACAGACTTTGCAAAAGCAGCTGCAGAAAAATCACTATGTCCTTCAGGTAGAAATGGCGGTGATCTAGGTTCTTTTGGTCCAGGTCAAATGGTTCCTGAATTTGATAAAGTGGTTTTTTCTGAAGAAGTTGGCAAAGTTCACGGACCAGTTAAAACACAATTTGGTTATCATTTAGTTGAAATCACATCTCGTTCATAATCTTTATTTTCTACAGCGTTACTTGCAAAATGGTCTAGACAATAGGGTGTTTAATATTCAGAGCAAGCCCTAAAATACTACGCTAGCAGATAGTGTTAACATGCTAATATTGCCGTTAGGGATGCCATAGAATAATCCGGATTGTCCGTTATGTGGCATGATATAGCTGTATTCCCCTTTTAAGACGATATTCTGTGCGATATAGCGATTCAAACCAATCGATAATGTCGTTTGGTTCTCTGGAATTTCAGTTGGCCAATTCTGTGGATTGTTGAGTGTGTCACTATTGGTAGTGTGTAAATTCGCAATGCTTATATACGGTAACCAATTATTGGTGTTATAGCCAATCGTTGCGTATTCACCAAGTAAAGATGCCATTGGATCAGCCTTACGATAAGCTATTTCAGTGCTTAACATCAAGTTATTAATATTCCAGTTTGCACCTAAACTTAAGAATTGTGCATTAATACCTTTTCTATTGATGGTTTTATCTTGTACCGTGGCACCGACATCCACTTTACTAAACATATAAGCGCCGTGAAGACTAAAGCTGCCATTATTCAAATCAATACTTGAACCAATCAGATTATAGGCTTTAGCATTTAAGGTGATTTTATCCTGTAATGTTGGGTTAAGTCGCATCATTGCATCGTATTTAAAGTCGTTTTGACCATAAAAAGGTGATAATGTCAGCTGCCAATTTTGATTTAAATCAAAGGTGTAATCCGCTTTGATGCCGTTGAATGAATAAAAGGGAATAATACGATAGACCTCATTGGGTAAGAAAGCGTAAGGATAACTATAGCCAACATCAATTTGTTGTGAATAAAGATAAGAAGGTAGCTGCATACGTCCAGCACTAACGCGTAGATTGGAATTAACTTTGTAAGCAAGATAAAGCCAAGGTGTTGTTAAATTAAAGGCATTATGACCATTCGTGCTATCACCATTGGCTACCACTTGACCAACGGCGCTAAAACCACTGCCTAAATCAGCAGATAATTGCAAACCTAATAACGATGGTGTTGCGAAATTAGGATGATTATCAACCGTGCCATGTCCTGGGATTGCATAAGGCGTTGTGCTACTACTTACTGTCATACCTGTCGAGGCAAAACCACTGAGATCGACACCCACTTGCCCTAGGTTAAATGTATGTGCATAAACAGCTGTTATGCTGATTGTGCTGACAGCGAGTAGTAGTGATATTTTTGTTTTTTTAAAATTCATTTCATGACCTTTGATTGCTTGTTTTGGATAACAAGCGCCAAGATATCAACAAAACGATTTCAATCTAAGTAAATGAAATAATCAAATGATACAAATTGAGGCATTTATTTAAGCAAATAGTATTGTTTTTAAGTGTTTCAGCAAGAAATATTAAATGACGTAAGCTTAATAAATTTGCGTGCTTTAACGGGGGTTTTTGATTTTATAAAGGCATGGTAGATGCAAAAAGTGAATGCATTATATCAAAACGACTATTACCAGAGATTGTAATAATCAAAGTTTCGTTGAAAATGCAAGTTATGTTATTTATGTAATATTAGATAAGCAGGAGCATTAATATGGCAAATCAATATGCGGATAGTTTTAGGGACTATGTATCAAGAAAGTATAATAAGCCAATAGAGCAAGTATTGGCTATTTTTTCGTATCGCAATATGACGTATCGTGATGTTGCTGAGTTAACTGGCTACCAAGAAACAACGGTACGCAAATGGTGTCGGTATTTTGATGTACAACTATACAGCGATTATGAGCCTTCACAGCATTACTCTATCGATATCTTAAGTGCCATTCGTAGTGAAAAACTCAGTTGTGACAATGTGCTATTTCGACCTTGGCATAGTAAGTGTTTATCTAATCTTTATGTCAAAACAGCATTTTAATTTACATTCATTTAATGACGCTTGAGATATGATCGTGCAACTTAACAAAGAGTCAATAATCAGTTTATGCGAAACCAAGTTTATAGAGTTTATTTTAATCAAGGTGACAATCGGCAAGCAGTGCTAAAGCATGCTAAATGCTTATTTTTGCAGCCAAGTCGCTTTGTATTAATCATAATATTTTTGGCAGCCGCTCTATACAATAGCTGCTTTGCTCAGTTGCTGGTAATTGCTAATAAAACCTTTCCAGAAAATCAATTAACATCACAATCGCTGCTTGCATTATATACATACAATAATCATCTTAATGACATCAATGTGACAACGATTGAGCAAACCAATATGAGTATCAATGCGATATTTTATAATGCATTGGGTGTCAATGCTGCTTATATCAATCGCACACGTGCACAAGCGCAATTTTCATCTCCCTTGGGCTTTCATGCGCCATTAGTGTTAGATTCAGCACAATCCGTCCTTGACGCAGTAGCAAAGCATCGTGACTATATTGGCTATATCATCGTTGCGCCTGAGCAATTATTACCAGATGATGTCGAAATTATCTATCAAGCACCGACAAGTACCAAAATTTATCAAACCATCAATACACCAAAGGTAAATAATAACCTGCAAAGTGGCGATATTTGCTATCTAGAGAATGGTAAGAAAGTCTGTTTATCTTAAATTAACGTGCCTATAGCACATGGCTAAAATGGCGTCTTTTTACATCTTGATCTAGTAAGTGGTTTACTCTATACTTTGATCAAATTAATCAAATAGGTTTATTTAATCATGATAAGCAGTACAGAGTTTAAAACACATTTA
>JAQCCA010000187.1 GCA_027621155.1 Pseudomonadota bacterium
CCGTTGTGAGCCAAATAACGAAAAGGTTGTGCTAAACGCCATTGCGGCAAGGTGTTGGTTGAAAAACGTTGATGGAAAATACATAAGTCCGTTTGAAGCTTAAGATCCGCAAGATCTGGGTAAAATCGTGGTAAATTCTCAGGGGTAACAAGCCCTTTATAAACAATCGTACGTGATGATAAACTCGGCAAATAAAAATAATCACAATCTTGATAAATACGCTCAAGCTCACGACGAATCAAATACAGCTTTTCTTCAAAGATCATGCTGCACATCTCACGCCCGCAGCCAACAAATAACTGATAAATGTCAGGAAAAATTGCTTTTGCCTGTTCACCAAGATAGGTTTTATCAATATTAACAAGTGCCAAACCTGAGAATAACAAGCCATATTTGTTAACAACTTCTTTGATACGTTGCCGCTGGTTATTGACCTTATCTGGGGCAAAAAACACCAGTCCCGTACCAAGTTTATCTTGTCTTTCAAACCCTTGAACTTCAGCCTTTGCCCAAAAAAAATCCGTGTCAATTTTAAATAAAACACCGCAACCATCCCCTGATAAGCCATCCGCGGATACCGCACCACGATGTTTCATATTGGAAAGCGCCTTGACCGCTGTATCAATAATCCGATGGCTTTTATTACCATATTTATTAACCAACAACCCAAAGCCACAATTATCATGTTCAAATGTGCTGGAATACAAACCTCCAGACATTTGCTGTTTACTATCATGCATACCTCACCCTCCTCTTCTGACACGTTAGATCATTATAATTCCATATTCTTTTACTCATTCCATTATTTTGATTGCAGGCTGTTGAGAGATTTATTAACCTGTTGACTTTAAGCGCACGCTCGATCCAATCTGTGCCCAGTCAACACCATACCAAAATAATAATCTAAAGACATGACTTAAGACTATATCATTAGTTTTTTATTTTTAAAATAACAAATATTGCACTATTCCCCACGACTTTTATTGCTAGAATTTGCGTTTTACTTCAATAATTGATTCAGGAATAATGAGTATGCAAATTTTGCAACACAAGGAGGAAACATGCCAACAACTAACGTAAAAGAAGCACCTTATGCGAAAACGGTCAAAGAAGATATTGAGCTACTAGGCAATATTTTAGGAAAAGTCATAGAATGCCAAACTGGCGAAGCTGGCTTGGCGATTGTTGAGAAGATCCGCCAAAGTGCAATTCATATTCAGACCAATCAAGATAGTTCTTTTGAGAGTCTTTATCGTTATATTCAAAGCCTCGATGCCAAACAAAGTATTATTGTTGCACGTGCCTTTGGTCATTTTCTTAATCTGGTTAATATTGTTGAAAACGTCCATCGCATTGATATTGAAACACCGACAAATAGCTTAAATGAAATCATTACTAATGCCGCCCACGCTGGCGTAGAGCCCGCTAAAATTGAAGACATTATCCAACAGTTATCAATCACCTTGGTGCTCACAGCACATCCAACTGAAGTCAAACGCCGTACCAATGTCCAAAAATATAACCAAATCAGTGAGTTGATCAAATGCCGTAAAGAAGCCAAAACAACATATGACAAAGTCGACATTGATCGCAAATTACATGTGATTATCAGCAATCTGTGGCTTACGGATGAGATTCGTCGCAAGCGCCCAACACCGATTGAGGAAGCCAAATGGGGCTGTGCGGTGGTGGAGGAAGCTTTTTGGCACAGTGTTCCTCAGTATTTTCGCCGGATTAATTGTGCACTTTTGGATAGTGGTCTCACACCTCTTACCCTTAATCAAACACCGTTGAAGTTTGGCAGCTGGATGGGTGGTGATCGCGATGGCAATCCGTATGTCACTGCCAATATCACCGAACAAGTGGTTATGCTCTATCGCTGGCGAGCAATGACCTTGATTTTGAATGACGTCACCGAACTGATTCAAGAGCTATCGATTAATGCCTGTAATAATGAAATTAGCACATTGACAAGCAACGAGCATGAACCCTATCGCGTGCTATTAAGACAATTACGAGATCGTCTAAACTACACTATTGATTGGTATCAACAGCGCATTATCAAAAAGCGTTTTCGTTTAGAAAGTGCGTGTATCCAAAGTGTTGAAGAAGTACTAGAACCACTTTATCTTATTTATAACAGCTTAATTCAAAACAATGCCACGGCAATCGCTCAAGATACCCTTGAGGATTTAATACGCAAGATTCACACCTTTGGTTTACATCTTGTGAAGCTAGATATCCGTCAGGAATCCTCACGCCACAGTGAGGTGATCGCACGCATTTATCAATATCTTGAGCTAGGCGATTACTGGCAATTAAATGAATCACAGAAAATCACCTGGTTAATCAAAGAGCTGCAAAGTAAGCGCCCATTATTTGATGATGACTGCCCCTTTAATGACGATGAGCAAGAATTAATTGACACTTTCCAAACCATTGCCAAATTGCCACGTGATCAATTTGGTTCCTATGTCATCTCAATGGCATCGCAACCTTCTGATGTTTTAAGTGTTCTCTTGTTGCAAAAATCCTGCCACATTAAAGGCTATTTACCGGTTGTGCCATTATTTGAGACATTAAATGACTTAAAAGGAAGTGCTGAAACCCTATCACAGTTATTTCAACTTAACTGGTACAAAGAACACACCAAAGGCAGCCAAGAGGTTATGATTGGCTATTCAGATTCTGCCAAAGACGCCGGTAAGCTTGCCGCAAGCTGGCAGCTTTATAAAGCCCAACAACAAATGCTTGAAGTAGGTAAAGCGCATGATATCAAACTGTGTTTCTTCCATGGTCGCGGTGGCTCGGTTGGTCGCGGTGGCGGACCTATTCAATCAGCATTATTATCATTACCACCCCATACGGTCAATGGCTGGATCAAAGTCACCGAGCAAGGTGAGGTCATTCATAAAAAATTTGGCTCCAAAGAAAATGCCTTAGAGAACTTTATTCTATATACCAACTCTGTTTTAGCTGCCACGTTGACACCTCCGATGACAGCAAATGACAACTGGCAAACAGTAATGGATCAAATGAGCAACCAATCAGCCTCAGACTATCGCCATGTTGTGCATGATAAGGCATTTATGGCATATTTCACACAGGCAACACCTGCTAGTGCTCTTGGTAAACTATGTATTGGTAGTCGCCCTGCTAAGCGCAAACCATCAGCGCGTTTAGAAAGCTTAAGAGCGATCCCTTATATTTTTGCTTGGACACAGACTCGATTGATTTTGCCTAGCTGGCTTGGGATGGAGTCAGCCTTGCACTCGGCATTAACCACAGATAAAGCATTGATCAAAGAGATGTTAAAAAACTGGCCATTTTTCAAAAACCTGATTGACCTTTTAGATATGACCCTATTAAAAACCTCACCCGAAATTGCTCAGTTTTATGATGATGAGCTCTCTTTAAATTTACAGAATTATGGTCAAGATCTGCGTTTGCGACTCAACAGCATGATCAAGGTTAATAGCATATTAAATACACTAACCGATGATGGTCATGCCGCATCCAAATACTCAGCAATCCACTATCGTACACCGTATATTGATCCCTTGAATTTGTTACAAGCATCGACTTTACACAAACTAGCAAAAGGTAATCTAAGCACTGAAGAAGAAACCATCTATGAAGATGTACTGATGCTATCGATTTCCGGCATTGCTGCTGGTATGAAAAACACGGGCTAATCTGAATTAAAAGCCATTTCAATGCGCTTGGATTCATGACACCTGCTAAAAATTAAGGCACAATACCTATCATTAATGTTTTACTAGAGCAAACCCACATATGAAAGCTTTGACTATCGGTGGTGCAACATTAGATACAATTATCGAATACGAACAAATGGAAACCATGGAAATCCAAAAGCCATACGCCAAACAGTCCTATTTATTACTTGAGGAAGGCGCCAAAATCGAGGTCACTGATCAGAAATGCTTTAGTGGCGGCGGGGCGACCAATGCCGCTGTTTCCTTGCAAAAGCTTGGATTTAACGTGCGTTTTTTTGGCAAAGTAGGTAAAGATAATATTGGTAAATCACTCCTGGAAGAGCTGAAATCGCAAGGGGTTGATACCTCGATTGTGCGCTATTCTAATCACTATGGTACGGCGACTTCTTATGTTGTACCATCACTTAAGGGTGATCGTACGATCTTTGCTTATCGCGGGGCTAATCGCGATCTATTAACCGAAGATTTGCCGGTTGCTGCGATTGAAGAAGCTGATTTTGTTTATGTCACCTCTCTTAGCAAGGCATCTGCCGCGCAGCTACCACAAATTGTCAAATTCGCCAAAGTATGTAATACAAAAGTTGCCATTAACCCAGGTTATAGCCAACTTGAAGTTGGTAGTAGCTTTATTTTGGAGGCTTTAAGCGGCATTGATATCTTGATCATGAATTATCAAGAAGCACAAAAACTCATGAGCTCTTTATTAAGCTGCGAAGATAACCCAACGGATGAAACAGCAATGGATCATCACCAGAACCTACTGCAGGCTCAACCTGTTTATCAAGATAGTTTTTTCTCATTAAAAGCTTTCTTCCAAAAGGCATTGAGCTTAGGACCACGAATCGTTGTCGTTACCGATGGTAGTGAAGGGGTCTATGTCGCGACCGAGAAGAAAATGTACTTTCATCCGGCACTTACGATTGATAACGTTGTCAATACACTAGGTGCTGGCGATGCTTTTGGCTCAAGCTTTTGTGGTGCGATATATGCTGGTGAGAGTGTGCGCACTGCGATTTGCTATGGTCTGATTAATAGCGCTTCGGTGATTCAATACCACGATGCTAAAACAGGTCTTTTAGATAAAGAGACCATTGCAGCTAAAATTGCCGATGTCCCTGACACCTTAAGTATTGTGGAGTGGTAAGCTTTCCGCTTTATTCTTTCGATAGACCTGCTTGATCCCAAACGCCTTCAATTTCCTCCAATAAATGATCGATTTCATTATCATCAATGAGAGACTCTTCTTGGTCATCGTCAATATCTTCTTTAAAGCGAATATCTTCACTTTCT
>JAQCCA010000188.1 GCA_027621155.1 Pseudomonadota bacterium
AAAATCTTATGCAGCTTCCAGTTATAAAGACCATCATAAATCCATTAAGGCGATGACATTGATTGCCGCAAAGAAAGAGGGGTTAACCAAACAAACCAAGGAGAGCATTCCTAATGTAGTTATCATGCCGCGTTTTTATAAATATACTGCTTAACTAGTTTCCAATCTTGAGCCCATTGGTTACTTGCTAAAGAAGTTCTAAGTTGCAATACCTTATGCGCAGACTCTCGGTTCCATTGTGCCTTATGTTTCTTTTTAAATCTGGTGTTAATAACACTCTCAACACCACTCTCTATTGCGCTACTAGTATAGACTTGTCCAGCTGAACGCCTTAATTCATAATTAATCAAATACTCTTTATTATTGGCAATGTACTTCAGCAAATCATGAGTTTTATCAGCAAACTCAGTAGTTACAAGCAAACTGTAAAGCTCAGATAGTCTAGTAATTGCATCTTCAGCTTTACCATGCCACACCTTCCATTTCACTGATGTCAGTTGCTCAGATTTATCACTATCTAGTTGTCCAATTAAAGTATCAAACTTTTTAGAAATATGGTACCAGTCAAGAATATAAGTAATTGATGTGCAGTGTTTTTTAAGGGATTTCAAAACATTCCAGCAATTTTTAGCACCATCTGATAAGGCAACAACCTTGGTTTGTTTGGTTAACCCCTCTTTCTTTGCGGCAATCAACGTCATCGCCTTAATGGATTTATGATGGTCTTTATAACTGGAAGCTGCATAAGATTTTTGAGTGATTTCTCTATCTATATTTTCTGTTTTTTTAGATGATTTCCTGACTAAATTTTCAGGGTTGTAAACTTTTGTTAGCAAGGCTTCAAAATTACCTCGAGTTGGATGCTTATCTTTAATATAACCACCATCTGTTTGAACAATTAATTCTTCTGCAGGCTTTATTTCAAAGTCTTTAAGGCAAGATTCATCTTGATGTATTTCATGTAAATGATGTCCAACACGCTCAGCTGTTCTCTTTAAATTTAGCTGCCCATTCACGGGTCGATGACGCTTCACCTGTGCATCTAACTCATGTTGTGCTTCAACGAATGACATCTTAGATGCAGCAACCGCTTGCATCTCTAATAAGTCAGGGTGACGATAGTCCCCAAACAAGCCGGTTCTCCCGCAATAAATGTGGGGTTGAAAGTGAGCGCTTAAGTCAGTAAAATCAAAGCATCCAATATTTTTATGTGCTAACCAAAATGCATCAATTTTTGAATGATTTGCTCAACCTTCCTGATACTAAAGTTACTGGTTATAAAATAGTTGGTAATACAATTTATATTGATGTTGAAAGTACAACTGATGAAATAAATTGCCGGATATGCAACGGACCTACTACATCAAAAGGCTATGCAGAAATGCGTGAAATTCGTCATTTGCCAATGAATGGATATGAATGTTATTTGCGCATAAAAGCGAAACGAGGTATATGTGAAAGTTGTGATGAGAATCCAACGACAAATCAACGTTTAAGCTGGTATGACTATAAGAGCAGATACACCAAGGCGTATTTAGATTATCTAATGTTACTATTGGTGAATAGCACATTGGAAGATGTAGCGATAAAAGAAAACATAAGTGCCGACACGATTGGTCGAATCCTTGATGCCAATGTATCCAAGAAAGTTGACTGGAGCAACTATATAAAAATTGGATTAATTGGTATTGATGAGGTTGCAATCAGAAAGGGATACAATGATTACTTAACCATTATTACCTCGAGACTCAATGATAAAGTACGTATTATTGCAGTCTTAAAAGGTCGAGAAAAAGCAACAGTAAAAGCATTCTTAAAGCAAATCCCATCGAGATTGAAGCGTACAATAGAAGGTATTTGCTGTGACATGAATGAAGGTTATATTAATGCTTCTTTGGAGGCTTTGAAGAAAGTACCCGTTATAGTAGATCGATTCCATGTTGCCAAAAAATATAGACAATGCCTTGTTGATATACGCAAATCAGAGCTTGCCAGATTACGTAAAAAACTAAGTGATGAGCGTTATAAAGAGCTGAAACTTGCCATATTAATCCTGCGTAGAAATATAGAATTAGTCTCCAAAGAGGATCGTCAGGAGTTGGAGAAATTGTTTAGATATTCACCTAAACTAAGAGTAGGATATCGCTTATGTCGTCAGCTAACATCTATCTATAATTCTAAAATTGGTCGACGACAAGCAAGCAATAAAATCAATCTCTGGATTGAGAAAATAGAGCAATCTGGACTGACTCAGTTTAATACTTTCATTAATACGCTCAAGAAATATCAACCACACATTGTTCAATATTTTAATGGTCGACACAGCAGTGGTTTTGTAGAGGGTTTTAACAATAAAATCAAAGTAATTAAGCGCAGATGCTACGGAATCTTTGATGAAAATAGCCTATTTAGACACCTTTTTTTAGACACAGAGGGTTATGGGAAATATCTTCCTAGGCTAGCAATGGCAGGGGTTTGAGAACCCCACATTTATTGCGGGAGAACCAATTTTTATCGTTTTGGTAAGTCTAAACAACTATAAAATCAATGTGTGGTTATAAAAAGAAGCTCACTGAGTTTTGCTGGAGATCTGCTGCTTTCTACTAGCTAACAATTTTATAACAATGTATTGCTTTGAGCACCCAAAGCATAAAGTTATAGTGTTGCCAACTATCAATCTATATTGATTATTTAAATTGCTGGTCAGGTTTTCAGCAGACTATTTATAACAATTTAGCATGATAACTATATTAGGAATGCTATCCAATGCAACTGAATTTATAAAAGGTGTTCAGTCTGACGTAACTGGACGCTTATGTTTGAGGCAGCTGAGCTAACCACAAGTGATGCCCGGATAACTTGAACTTAGATTGATTAAAAAATAAAAAAAGGAGCAAACATGCAAATAACCAAACTTTTCAGCGCTTGCGCATTAGCCTTAGGTGCTGTGACAGGAGCCAGTGCCTACACGCACCCAGTGTATTTTTATAATTATATTGAGCAGCCAATAACGGTTCAGGCAAATAATGCTGCCTCTGAAGACATAACTGCTTACTCTAATTACAATACAGTAACCGTTCAACCATTTTCTGTTGATTCTATTAGCGTGTATAACCGCTCTAACTGCACTGGTTATGGTGCCTGTTTCCATCCAACCTCTGATGCGGTTTTTGAGGTCAATGGCTCAACTAAAGGTAACATAAATTTAAGTTTAAATAATACAACTGCAACTGAATATAAAAGTTCATTGTCTGGTTTTTCAGGCGTAAATGCACTGATTTATATGAACTGGCAGCGAGCCGCTTCAGAGGGTTGGTCTCATCAATATATCCACGGAAGTGCTAATCAAGATTTCCTTGTTTTTATTCGTCAGCAGCCAGATCACTATAACTGGCCAAATTGCCCATCGGTTACGGGATTAAATAACCCTCAGGATAGTCAGGAAAATGACCTGGATTTCGGTAAATATACCAATCACTACGCCTGTTATTTCAATGGCGATGCCATGGGAGATCAGCCACTCTATCATGTGAGCAATCTAGGTGGTGATCCAGAAACGGCAACAGGAGGAGGATATGACCCTTCAGGTAATCCAAAACCTGTGACTTATTCCAATGTGCTTTACCGTATTACCTTCCTGGGTGGCTCATACTGGATGGGCCCGTATGCGAATACTGAGTTTACTTACTGGATTGGTAAAGATAAACATTACGTTTATCCAAACAATGGTTACACCAGTTATCGCTGGGCGGGGAACGCCCCACTCACCAACGAGGAGGGTAGTCCGCGCGGAATAAGCTATAATATGGGAGATTCAGATGGGTTTGCAAAAATCTTTTACACACCCAACACGTTCTCGTGGGTTGTTTCCTTGCCTAAGGATCAAACGAATGTAATGGTTACGTTGGGTAATACTAATTTTGATGCGTATAACCATCTATCGCATATCCCTCTTCAAAACTACGACAACAATACAATGCAGTACGAGCAAGACGTGAACACGACTGTTGCCCTGCCTAAGCCGCAAGTTTCTGATAAAACCAATGTTAAAAGCATTGCATTTGATGCTAATAGTTATGACAGCTTCGGTAATGGCATTGAAGCTAGAGCAATCGGTATAAAGTTAACAGATACTAATGACAAAGCGATTGACCCAAGCTCTGACGCGTATAAGCATATTGTCTTTTATTATCACTACGATAATAACAAACCAACGGACTTGGTCGATAATGATTTAGTCTCAACGAAAAAAGGTGTAGATGCCAATCTTGCGTTAATCACGGAGAGTGACATGTCAAATCGCCTGAGTTCTTTTTATAGTATTGATGCCAATGATCCGATTGAGCAAATAGCTAAAAAATTAACCCAATATTTAAGCCTGCCATTATATTACGATCCAAAAGAAGTAAACACGGGGGATGACTATAAAAAGTTCTATCTTTACAGTTATAATCCAAACAACTCATCTCAGGGATCAGTAACACATTTGGAGGCTTGTTATATTTCTGGTGATACGAGTATATGCACAGGAGACACAGCCACTATCAATATTAATCTGAGTAGTTTTTCTGAGCAGGCAACTACTAATCCATTTAAATGTGATACAAATTATGACTGTGCGGGTATAGGCATCACCGATCCGAGTCGACAGTTTTCGAATATGGCAATTCCAAACACGCCGTCTTATGCATTTAATAAAAATAACGAGAATGTATGGATGATGTCAGCGGTAATAGATACCCAGTACAATCCTGATTATTCATCTACAAATACGCGTTTTATCGATGGTGTGAACTATAATCCTAATATTTTTGTGCATCATGATTTACCGCTGTTCATTAAGCTTAAATCAGGAGGCGACACAGTTTTTAAGGATCAGTTATTAGATGGGGGCTATGATCATGAAAAGTCTTCACACGATTCGTATAATCGAACTGTTTTTGAATACGACGAACCAGTAGTGGGCGAAGACAATAACAAGCACGTG
>JAQCCA010000189.1 GCA_027621155.1 Pseudomonadota bacterium
TGCAGTGAAACCCATGCCGGCAAAACAGTCTGTAACAAGTGATATTCCTGCTAAGTAATAATTAAAAAATTAGTGCACAGTGAAAGTAAGTCAAACAATTTAAAATCCTCAGATTATCCTTGCTGTTATATTCCTTGTTGATACTCAAATGGGGGTCGAGTTACCAGCTACTTTTGCTATCACTTCACATGGGGTAATGTTGAGATAGCAAAGCATAATCTGAGGAGTGCTTAGATCATAATAAATAATTATGACCATGTCTAGTGCAGCAACATTAAATTTTAATAAAAATTTCTAAGTGTCTGTTAAATGCTTAGATTCTTGTCGTGTATTGATTATAAAAGGTGTCTTGAGATCATAGGTCTTATGGTAAAAAGATATGCAAAAGATCATTTAAAAAGCGCTGACCTAACTCGGTTGGTATAAGATATTCTGATCTCATTGTCAGTAATTCACGAGTGATTGCTTTATTGAGTTGCAGAGCAATAGCATCAATATTAAGCCCTGTAGTTTGTTCAAATTGGCTGATTGAAAATCCATGTTGTAGGCGTAGTGCATTTAACATAAATTCATAAGGGCGCTCATCAGTAGCAATATCGCTAGAACCGTAGGGAAACTGTAACTCTTGCATATAAAGCCTGGGGTTTTTGCGTTTCCAATGGCGCCGGATAATGCCCGCTTCAGGTAAAGTAATCTTGCCATGGGCGCCCGCGCCAATTCCAATATAGTCGCCAAACTGCCAATAATTTAAATTGTGTTTGGCTTGGTGTTTTGTGCTTTTGCAGTAGGCAGAAGTCTCGTATTGTGTAAATCCAGATGATTTAATCAATGCTTTGCCTTGTTGCTCAATATCGAATAATAAATCTTCACAAGGAAGCTTTGGTGGTTTGACAGCAAATGCCGTATTAGGCTCTAATGTTAATTGATACCAGGATAAATGCGTTGGCTTTAAGGATAATGCTTCGCGCAAATCAAATAATGCGTCATCAATACTTTGATTAGGTAAGCCGTGCATTAAATCGATGTTAAAATTATCGAAACCCGCGTGAACTAATTCATTAATAGCGTGGTAGACATTTTGTGCATTGTGAATACGCCCTAATGCGATCAATTTATCATTTTGAAAACTCTGGACACCGAGTGAAATACGATTAATGCCCATCGCTTTATAATCACTAAATTTGCCATGCTCAATCGTGCCAGGATTTGCCTCAATGGTAATTTCAGCATGATCAGCAATAAGCTTGTGCTTAAATAAATATTCAAAGAGTTGTGATAGCTCATGACTTGGAAATAACGAGGGTGTGCCACCTCCTAAAAAGATGCTATCAAATTGGCGAGCTTGTAAATCGTGTGCGTGACTTTGTAAATCAAGCAATAACGTATCTAAGTAAGATTTGGCTGGAATATCGCCCTTTAAATGATGTGAGTTAAAATCACAATAAGGGCATTTTCTAACACACCAAGGAAAATGAATATAAAGGCTTAAAGGAGGAAGTTTTAGCATAAATAAAGGAAAAGAAGAGAGATTATTTTGGCTGACCAATACGAATAACGAGTACATCACAATGCGCGCGTTGTAATACACCATTAGCTGTTGAACCAATGAATCGCTCAACACCATAACGACCATGGCTACCGATGACAACGATATCACAATTAAGCTCTTCCGCGAGTTTAACGATTTTACGCTTAGGTGAGCCGTGTAATAAATGAAAGTCTGCCTCAAGATCGATTTGTGCTTCAAGTGCTTTCAAATGCTTGAGGTTTTCTTCTTCTAGGTAATCTTCTAAGTCAGAAATCGAAGGTACACCAGATGCCATATAATAAGGAATATGTGGTAAAACATTAACAACACTTAGTTTGGCATTATTACGTTTGGCTAAGGCTACAGCTTGTTCAATCACAGGTTTGTTGTCAGCATGTAAGTCAGTTGCTAGTAAAATATGTTTGTAATTCTTCATCCTAAGTCTCCAATGCAGTGTTTTAACGATTCTAACGATGATCATTCTAAAAAACTTCTTCTGTAAAAGATAGTCAAAGCACCATCAAAAATAATAACAAGCAACAAATAGCAGTTGAAATCTTAGGGGTAAAAATTTAAGCTAGCGGCTGGTAATTTGTTAATAATCAAAATAACGAAATAAAAGGTAATCTCAAAGATGAGTATGAATATGAGTAAGCTCATGCAGCAAGCGCAGAAAATGCAAGATCAAATGAAGAAGATGCAAGAAGAGCAGGAAAGACTGGAAGTGACGGGCGAATCTGGTGCCGGTCTTGTTAAAGTCACGATGACAGGTAAGCATGATGTTAAACGTGTTGAAATTGATCCAAGTTTATTAATGGAAGATAAAGAAATACTTGAAGATAAAGAAATACTTGAAGACCTTTTAGCTGCAGCGGTTAATGATGCGGTTCGTCGTGTTGAAGAAAATAATAAAAACTCAATGTCAGACATGACGCAAGGTTTGAATTTACCGCCTGGGTTTAAATTCCCGTTTTAATTGTTCAGATACTCATTCTAAGTAACTATGCAAAAACTATTCTCACCTAAAATCGAAGGCTTGATCGAGTCACTGAAAGTACTGCCTGGTGTTGGTAAAAAAACCGCACAACGTATGGCAATTCAGCTATTGGATAAAAAACAACAAGCAGCACATGAGTTAGCTCAGGCGATTGAGAACGCGCTTGATGCGATAAAACATTGTCAGCAATGCAATATGCTATGCGAGGATGATTTGTGCCACATCTGCAGTAGTGTCAGGCGTGATCACACACAGTTGTGTATTGTTGAAAATATGCTTGATATGATGGCGATTGAATCAGCTGGTGTTTATGGTGGCAAGTATTTTATTTTGCATGGCAGGATATCACCATTAGATGGTATTGGTCCTAATGAGCTTAAATTACCCAAACTTAAATCACTTGTAGCAAACCTTGAAGTCAGTGAAATTGTTATGGCGTTAAGCCCATCTGTTGAAGGTGAGACAACCGCGCACTTTATTTCAGACATGTTAAAAGAGCATGCCTGTACCATCTCGCGTATTGGCTTTGGCGTACCATTTGGTGGTGAGCTTGAGTATCTTGATCAACAGACATTAACCCATGCCTTTAAAGCACGGGTTAATTTTTAATGCATTAATTCACACATTTGCATAACGCCAGTAAAATAAAGCGCTATTCAATTGCCTTTGTTGTCGTTATAATTTTGGCGTTTTAGATAAAATTATAGTGAAAATATGCAGATTTCATCCTCAAAATCACTCACGCTGTTGCGTTTGGTGATGATTAATATTATTGCCGTTGATAGTTTACGTAATATATCCATTACCGCACAAGCCGGTTGGGTTGTGGTTAGTTTCTATATTTTAGCTGCGATTGTGTTTTTAATTCCTTGCGCGTTATTAACAGCAGAAATGGCAACAGGCTACTCCAAAAACGGTGGCATCTATCTGTGGACGAAAGAAGCCTTTGGTGCCAAGACAGGCTTTGTGATCTTATGGCTGCAATGGGTTTATAACCTTGTATGGTTTCCCTCAATATGCGGTTTTTTTGCAGGGATTATTGCCTATATTATTGCGCCATGGTTTGGTTTAAATCCTAATGAGCTTGTCATGAGTCCATGGTATATGATCAGTATGAGCTTATTCATGTTTTGGCTGGCAACGATTATTAATTTATTTGGGATCAAAACCTCAAGTACCTTAAGTGTGATTGGTGCGATCGTTGGTACCTTAATGCCGATGTTGTTAATTATAGGTTTGGCATTATTCTGGGTTATGGCAGGGCAACCTATCTTAAAGCCGCAAACCGTTTCAGATGTATTGCCAAGCTTTGCCAATATCGGTAGTTGGGGATTGTTTTTGACAGTGATGTTTAGCTTATTTGGCTTAGAGATGAGCTCTATCCATGCTGGAAATGTGAAAAATCCTAAAAAGAATTTCCCTAAAGCGCTATTGATTTCCAGTATTGTGATTTTGCTGTCACTGATATTATCCAATATCGCGATTTTTACGGTGAATAGTAGTACGGGTGGGCAGGTTGATATTGTCACTGGACTTATGGCATCGTTTAATTATTTCTTTACGCAATTTAATATGCCGTGGATGTCAGATGTTATTGCATTAACCTTGGTGCTTGGTGCGTTTACCACGGTGGCTGCTTGGATTATGGGCTTATCGCGCGCATTTACGGTAGCTGCTGAAGATGGTCTCATTAGTAAGAGATTGGCACAAACCAATAAATATGAAGCACCAAGTAAAGTGCTTATGTTGCAAGGTATTATCTTTTCACTGTTTTGTTTAAGCTATGTGTTGATGCCAAGTGTTAATTCAGCATATTGGTTTTTAAGTGCATTAACCGCACAACTTGCGGTGTTAGCCTATATAGGCATGTTTGCCGCAGCGATTAAATTACGTCGCCAAAATCAACCAAAACCTGGGCAATATATTATTTACGGGGGTGTCAAGGGCACCGTCTCAATGGCTGTTTTGGGCTTTGTGGGCTGTGTTATTGCGATTAGTGTTGGCTTTATCCCAACCTCAGATGTCACGATGTCAGCAGTAAACTTTGATTTACTGTTACTCACTGGGATTATCATAGCATTAGTGATCCCTTATGTTATCACGCGGAATTATCAAGCTTAGGCAATAAGCTCAATTGTGTTTGTACCGTTATTAGCAAAACGATTGTCACAAAAACAAAATGTGATGATGGGATTAATTGCGATGGCACTATCACTTTCTTTGATGTTATGTGATATGACCCGTTATGGCGCTTTTATCTTTGGCGGTGTTTTAATGTTGTGCTTTGGTCAAAGTACAGCATGATGCCATCAATATCCTGTCCGCACTCAATGCCGTGTGTGATCTTTGGTGGGATATAAATCGCAAAGCCCGCGGGCACTAAAGTACTCCCCATTGTCTAGACCACTTTGCAATAAAAATGGGATATTTTTCTACTGCAAATTCA
>JAQCCA010000190.1 GCA_027621155.1 Pseudomonadota bacterium
GTTATTAAATAATGAAATGTTAGGTGCTAAGCAAGATACACTGATATTAAATGCAGCTGCTGCTATGCATGTTGCTAGTGGTTTTGTGGATACTTTATCAGTACAAGTTAAGGTGATTAAAGATGCGCTATCACAAGGGAAATTTGCACATTTAATCCCCTAGTTAATTTCATGCTGTATGAGCAAAGCTGAAATTAACAAGCTAGCTTGCATAATAATTGGATCACTTGAAAGATGCGTCACAGCATGATGTACCCCAAAGCTCAATGACAGATTGATGCAGAAAGTGAGATTGTTGAGAAATCTACGTTTTTGAATGAGCTTGAGCGTATAGCCAAAGAAAAATAGCTTGAGTGCTAAATTTATAATGACAACTCAATGTGAGGCTATACACTAACTTTATCGTTATAATTCTTTTGATAATTAGATAATATGACTCAACAATCGCTACCATTAGCAACAAAGAAGATATCAGCAGAGGTGTCCTTACCTGGTTCAAAAAGTTTATCCAATCGCGTATTACTTATTGCGGCAATGGCAAAGGGTGAGTCGGTGATTGATAACTTGCCTTTAAGTAAGGATGTATTAGCAGGTGTTGGCGCATTAAAAGCTTTGGGTGTTTCACATGATTTTGATGAGACATCAGGGCGCATTGTTATTCAGGGTGCTAAAGGCTCTTTTCCTAACCAAAAGGCACGCATTTTTTGTAATGAAGCTGGTACGTTGACACGCTTTATTATTCCATTGTGTGCCGCACAAAAAACAGGTGAGTATTATATCTATGCCGCTGACAGAATGATGGCACGTCCCATTGCTGAGCAGCTGTCTGTATTGAGCTCTTTGGGTATGCGTGCAAGCTATGAGCAAAATCAATCATCATTGCCTATGACTATTTTGGCAGAGGGTTTAAAGCAGACAGACAATGTAAGCATTGATGGCGCTAAGAGTAGTCAATTTTTGTCAGGTTTGTTAATCGCATCCCCCTTGATTGATGGTGGCTTAAGCATTCATTCAGATACAGATCATCCACAACCCTATGTGCAAATGACGGTGGATATGATGTGTGATTTTGGTGTGGCAGTGGATGTGGAAAATAACCTTTATAAGATACAAGGCAATCAAAGTTATCAAGCACGACATTACGCGATTGAGCCGGATATTTCAACGGCATCGTATTTTTGGGCATTGGCAGCAATCACACAAGGCGATGTTAAAGTTAAGCACGTAACACGCGATGCCAAGCAAGGAGATATTCGTTTTCTAGAGGTGCTTGAAAAAATGGGCTGTCAAGTGATTGCCGAAGAAGATGGTATTCGCGTGATCGGTGGTGAAGTATTAAATGGTGTGACAGTAGATATGCGCAATTTCTCCGATACGTTTATGACCGTTGCGGCAATTGCGTGCTTTGCTAAGGGTGAGACGCATATTACAGGACTTGCACACACGCGCTTACAGGAGTCAGATCGTGTCAGTGCCATGGCTGAAGGTTTAATACGCTTAGGTATTAACGTCACAACAGCGAAGGATAGCATCCATATTTATCCTGAAAAATCATCGCTTAGAGCAGCTACTGTTGAAGGGCAGAATGATCATCGCATTGCAATGTCATTGGCACTTATTGGTTTAAAGCAAGAAGGTGTTATTATCAATGGTGCGGAGTGTGTTAGTAAAACATGCCCTGATTACTTTGAACGGATGGCGAAAATTATTTAGTTCATGCGCAAATCACGGTAAACTACAGCCATTTTTGATAATAAGGACGATTGATGCAAGATAGGCAGCTACTGGATTTAGAGGTGATGTTATCGCGCTTTAGCGTCAGGCGTGCTTTTTATCTAGGAAAAGTTAAAAAAGCTTATTTTGAGCGAGTTTCCGCAGTGCATCATTATGCAGCAAGCGGTTTTATTTATGATGCACAATTATTTGGCGCAAGCTTTAATGCCGGCAATTGGCCGTTTTCGAGCAAAAGCTTTGATCTGATTGTGCTTGATAATGTGCTATTAAATCCTAATGATCTACATAAGATTTTAATCGAAGTCATTCGAGTGTTAAGTGATGATGGTTGTTTGATTGTGGTGCAATACAAAAAAAATCAAGGAACAGCCATTCCGTTTCGTTACGTTAATAAAGAAATAAAATCTCAAGGTTTACATAAAATTGAAAGTCATTATTATGATGTGTTTAATGTCAAAGACTTCAATAAATGGTTGCCGTGTTTGTTGCCTGAGAGCTTTTCTTGTGAGTATATTGCAAGCTTTAGCAAACAGGTTATTCCGCTAAGCCCATTGTTCTCTGGGGCAACAGAAATGGTTAAGTTACCTGGGAAATATGCCATTGGTATGAATAAAGTGTTGAAAGTGAAATGAATAGGGGTGTATTCGTGAACACAAAAGCGTTGCAGGTTGCATGATGGGTATAGTACAAAATAAAAAAGAAAACGAGAAAGTATATGTTTGAAATAAGTGAAAATATCGAGAATTATTATGATTTAGACCAAACAGTGCGCGAGAAAATGCGCATGATTGATGATATGGCAGATCAGTTGGGTGAACTTTTGGATTGGAACTTGACGGTTGATTTTCAGATTATCAATCAAGACGACAAGTCATCATTATATGGTGTATCCATTATTGCAGGTGAGTCAGATGATGATGAGGCGCCGGTGTTTTTCTCAACGGCATCAGCAGATGAGGCATTAATCCGTTTACAAGTTTATCTAGAGTTAATGGAGAAATTTGAGATTAGCAATTTGGCAAGATCTGAAGAATATTACCAACAATCGCTGGATAAACTTGCGCATTATTACAATGATTCTTGTGATGATTTGTTGCATCAAATCGTGCTTGAAAGCTTTTTTGAATTTAATGAAATATTAGCAGATAACTAAACGTAGGGGCGTATTGCATACGCCCCATTAAAATGACAAGGATGGTGGCGGTATGAGAAAAAGTTTTTATTTTTATAGCTTTTATATTCTTTATACATTGATAGTTACTGCAACCAGTGTGAAGTTAGCTTATCCGGCAGCAAATAGTTATCAGCAAATTGTGCCACTTAACTCATGGATGATACAACAGCAAGAGAAGTGCAAAAAAGATCAAGATCAAACATCAACGACCTTATGCGCTTTGAATAGTTGGTTGTCACTGAAGCTCAAATCACAAATTGCTCAATCAACTATGAATCTAAATCTTAAAGCGCTTGACACGCATAAATCACACGTTCAGTTGACTGTTGCTAAAGAGACTAATGCGCCTTATATAAATGTTGATTTGTTTCTAGAACAATTGGGCTTACTGCAACAGCCTATGGATTGGCAAGCGTATTTAAATCCATCCAACCTTAATAAGGGTGCAATAGAAATCTCCTATCCATTAATGATTGCTAGTCATCAAATCATTGAATTTATCGGAATGCCTGCAAATACACAGTTTATGCCGCGGCAGTTAGAAAAAGTATATCCCGCACAATTAACGGCAGTGATCAGCAAAGAAAAGCAAGTCATTGATATTGATATTCAACTTGATATCGCAAAACTCGCACTTGTGCATATGAATTTCCATGCTCAAGTTGATGGTGTGCTATCGCTTAGCCCATTATTGGCAAATTTCACAGAACAAGATGTCCATAATAGTATTAAAAACAAAGTTTATCCCAGTGAATTTACGCTTAGTTTAACTAATACAGGGCTTATTGAAGATATTATGCAGGAGTTATTGGGCGATCAATCATTGATATATTCACCCATGTTATTGATGCATTTATCGGACTATTTCACGCAAATTGCGTTATTGCAACGTGACCCATTATTGAAAAGAGTGTTTATCAATTTAGCTGATTTTATTGTGCTACCCAGAAGTTTGAGTGTAAAGGCCGTGAATAACTATGGGCAGCAACAAAGCTCTAGCTTATGGCAAGATATGCTTAATTGGCTTAACTTTGATTATCAATGGCAGGTGCTCACACTTAAACAGCAAGAAGATAAAAGTAGTGCACTGCAGCAAAAAATATTCAAGATCAATGCACAAAGAGTTAAATATAAAAATAAGCTGTTAGCTCTCTTTAAGACGGGTTTTTCTTATCAGTTTTTCAGTAATGGTGTTGTAGTAAAATAAGCTAAAAAAGATAAAATTTTTAAATATCACCCACATTGCTCGCAAAAAAATCAATATTCACTATGTTTACAATACTGCTTATTGCTGGTTAGCAGTCAGATGAATCAGGAATTTGTTAAAACTTGGAAGTAAAAGAAGTAAAAAAAAGCAGAAGAAAACATAAACAATAAAGGTGATGATATGCTAGGAAGGTACTCAAAAAATCTGTTTGCACTCGTTGCAATCAGTTTCGTTATATTATTAAGCGCTTGTGGCGGCGGTGGTAGCTCATCAACTGCAGCTGTAGGTACACAGACGGTGAATTGCCCACAGGGGTCAACTTGCGCACCTGAGCAGGTGTCAATGGTTGAAGCTCAATCATAATCAAGGAGGATACGATGAAAATCAAACGATTAAATATACATTATCTTGCGTTATTAATGGGGGCGTCTGTGTCGGCATCGTATGCTGTGCCGACATCAGGAGATTATGTGAATGATCTGCCACAGACCTATACCAATAACTTCACGCAAGAGACGATGGATCAGATTAATGGTATTTTGTGTGTGTTTGCGCAAACTAATTATCCTGAGTTTACCAATCAAGGGGCTTATCTGTCCAAGGTTGATATGAATGCCTGTAATATGGGTGATGAGCGAGGTAGCAACAGTGTGCCGATTTTGTCTGATATTGTCGGTGAGTCAACGAATGCCAATGGGGTGCAAACGGTGACTTTCTGGATTGATGGCTTACAAGTGGGTGATGGTGACACGGTATTGATTGAAGGTAACTGCCCAGCAGCTTGTTAATTGAACTGTGGGATTTTGCCATTAAAGACACCTGCAATGGTAT
>JAQCCA010000191.1 GCA_027621155.1 Pseudomonadota bacterium
CTTACCAAACCAACCTTTCATTTTACCCCACATACCAGCGCTATCGGCATCTTCTTCATATGCCACTTGACCTTCTTCTATCTGCATATGACTATATTTAATCAAGCCTACACCTGTTGAGTGCACGGGATTATGCAGTACATCTTGAACACCGGTGATCTTTGTAGGACCACCAATACGCACGGGTACTTTAAAGATTTCTTCTGCTAATGGTGCGATACCTCGCATCTTAGCCGCACCACCAGTTAATACGATACCGGCTGAAATTGCTTCTAATAAGTTATTCTTATCTAGCGCCTCATACACGATACCGAATAACTCTTCCGTTCTTGCTTCAATGACACCTGCAAGCGTTTGCAAAGGCACGCGTCGCGCCAAACGATCAGCAAGTCCCGGAATCTCAATCGCATCATCCGATTTAACCAAATTACTCATTGAACAACCATATTGAATCTTGATCCGCTCAGCAGTATCTGTTGCCACACGCAAAGCATGCGCTATATCACTGGTGATCTGGCTACCTGCAATTGGAATAACTGAGGTGTATTTAATCGCACCTTCGATAAATACAGCCACATCAGTCGTACCGGCACCAATATCAATTAAACAAACGCCTAATTCTTTTTCATCATCGGTTAAAACGGCGTAACTTGAAGCAAGCTGCTCAAGGACGATGTCTTGCACCTTAATACCACAACGGTTAACACATTTCTTGATATTCTGCACGGCACTTGAAGAAGCTGTCACCATATGAACCTTGGCTTCTAAACGCACACCAGACATACCCAATGGCTCTTTGATGCCATTATGATTATCGATCATGAAATCCTGGTACAAAATATGTAGAATCTCTTGATCTGCAGGCATCGGCACGGCCTTTGCTGATTCGATAACACGATCTAAATCACGTTGTGATACTTCAGCACTCTCAATAGCAACAACTCCATGTGAGTCAAAGCTACGAATATGACTGCCAGCAATACCAATATAGGCTTCTTTAATGCTAAAGCCGCAAACATCTTCCGCTTCTTGCACGGCTTTTTGAATGGCTTTGACCGTCGCATCAATATTGACAATCACGCCCTTTTTAAGACCTTTTGAAGGCTGCGTCCCAATACCAATGATATTGATCTGATCATCTTCATTTAACTCTGCCACCAAAGCCACAACTTTTGACGTTCCGATATCAATGGCACATAATATCTTCTTTTCCACGATTTCAGACATATTCTAGATACTCATTCCAGTTTTAGTGTTTTAACTTACGTCGTATCCTTTTGTTACTCACCCTGACCATCAATGATATTTACGTATCATTTCTGACCAACAACAAGGGCAAATCAACCTAAGCTAAGGGTTTCAAACAAATTGCTGTATACTCTAACATAAATTCGGCAAAACTGAATCTTGCTTATACGGTAAACTTACGATTTTTTGCGAATTTTAACCTTTTTGGGGATCATCATCCGCTGCTTTAAAGCCAACAGCAAAACCACTATGATAACGCATATCAACAGTGACTATTTTCTGTCCCTTAGGGATTTCTATACTTTTATAGTTTTGTAATAACTGTAATAGCTTTTTCTCAATCCGATTTGAACCAAGCCATACCTTAACATCGCTATTTAATGTCACTTGCCATTGATTGCCTTGAAAACTAATATCACGAACACTAAAGCCATTATCTACAGCCACTTTCTGCAAACGCCCATACCCATTTTCTATCGTATCAATATTGTTTTTATCACCATAAAAAATAGGTAGATTCATCGATCCTGAAAAATACTTCGGCGCAATGACCTCTTTATCCTCAACCAATACTTTATTGCGCGAGTTCCAGTAGGCTTTCGGTTGATACTCTGTTAATTCAACGATCAACTGATCTGGCCATTGCTTTTGCACTTTGATTTCTTTGATGCCAGGGTATTGTTTGATTGCTTGTGTTACAACATCAACATCAAGCTCCCACCACGTGTCTTGTTGAAATGGTTTGATCAAATCAACAATTTGTGGTTTTGAGATATAGTCAAGCTCACCCTTTGTTACAATTGCCACTTTCTGCAAATGCGCACTACTTTCTTTAAATACATAACGCACGCCCAGCAAGAGTGCGGCAACAATTAAGACAAAGCACGTTGACTTAAGATATAGCTTTAGTTTCATAACGAACTTTCAAGTATTTTAAGCACGAGGCTTTCAAAATCCCAACCGTGCGCCTTAGCCGCTTGTGGCACCAAGCTTAAATTGGTCATTCCCGGCACTGTGTTGACTTCAATCAGATATAGCTCATTGTCTTTTGATAACATAAAATCAACACGCCCCCAGCCACTGCACCCTACCGCTGAGAACGCTTGAAGTGCGATATTTTTAAGACTTTGTTCCATATCCAACGTTACCCCACTTGGGCAGTGATAGGAAGTTGCCGCTTCCTTGGTATATTTAGCTTCATAGGTATAGAACTCAAGCTTTGGCTCAATCCAAATCGATGGTAATGCAGTCTGATCGACAATGGAAACAGTAAGCTCTCTACCTTCAATCCACTCTTCTGCCATCACCTCACCATATTGTGAGGCATCTTCATAGGCTTTTGCTAAAGCGTCCATTGATGACACCTTATGAATCCCAACACTTGAGCCCTGCGTGGTCGGTTTAACCGCTAATGGAAATCTTAAACCTGATATATCCAATGATGCATTGATTATTTTTGACTTAGCCGTTAATAAGCCTTCCGCTTGCCATAGCTTTTTGGTGCGCATTTTATCCATTGCTAAAGCACAACCTAGGGTATCTGAGCCAGTGTAAGGGATCTCAAGTTGATGCAACAAGGCTTGGACATGCCCATCCTCACCATCACCACCATGAAGCATAATCAAACAACGATCTAAAGAAGCATTGACAATTTGATGCACTAACTCTTTGCCTGAAGCATCAATCGCAACAACATCAATACCAAGCGTCTTTAATGCCGCGATTACCGCAGCGCCTGAACGTAATGAGACTTCGCGCTCAGCAGAGCTTCCACCGTATAACACCCCAACTTTGCCAAATGTATGCTTTAAATGTGACAAGCAAAACTCCTAAAACAGCAAATCATATAAATGGCAAATATGTTAGTCAGATTCGCCTAGTTTATCCAGCGCAATCTGGCAGCAAATGTCCTTACCTGCATCTATCAACTAGTATATACTGTGCCAAATTTTTCATACTCACCCAAAACAATGATTGAAATAGCCGTTCCAACACCTTATACGACACCCGATGAGCTACCGTTAAACAAACTTGAAAAACGCCTTTTGCGCAAAGTCGGACACGCGATCGAAGACTTTAATATGATTAAAGCCAATGACAAAGTCATGGTCTGTTTATCCGGTGGTAAGGACTCTTATACCTTACTTCAATTGTTATTGATTCTACAAAAGAAAGCACCTATTCACTTTGATATTATCGCGGTCAACCTTGATCAAAAACAACCTGGCTTCCCAGAGGAGATATTGCCTGAATATCTGAGTAAGCTTGGCATTGAATATCATATTATCGAGCGCGACACCTATAGTGTGGTTAAGCGCGTGATCCCCGAGGGCAAAACAACCTGTGGATTATGTTCACGTATGCGCCGTGGGATTTTGTATGATTTCGCGCATGAACATAAAGTCACCAAAATTGCATTGGGACATCATAAAGATGACATTATTGAAACCTTCTTTTTAAACCTTTTTTACAATGGTCAAATCAAGGCGATGCCGGCTAAACTTAAAAGTGATGACGAGCGCAATATCGTCATTCGCCCATTAGCCTATGTTACGGAAAATGAGATCATAGCTTACGCACAACACATGAGCTTCCCGATTATTCCTTGTAATCTATGTGGCTCACAAGAGAATCTACAACGCAAAAAAATCAAAGAAATGCTCAGTGATATGGAAATGCAACCCCCCGGACGCAAAGAAGTGATTTTCTCTTCACTACAAAAGGTTGCCCCATCTCAACTACTTGATCACACGCTATTTGATTTTAAATCTCTTTAGCCTATTTAGCTCACCTGTGGTGCGCAAAGCCAAGTAAAAAACCTCACACACCACATCCCCCTGCGCTTTCACTTGGGCATAGTAACACCTAATATTGATGCATGAACAGCCATTTAATGTAACAATTTGTTTACATTTATTAACCCCAGATGCTTCAAAGCCAGCTAGATTTAAGACATAACTCATAACATGATTACAAGGATGCATGATGCCGCAAGAACACCTCAGCTTATTCTGATAAATAACTAATAATCCCTCTGGCTGCTGAGCGTCCTTCAAATATTGCCGTCACCACCAAGTCTGAGCCACGGGTGATGTCACCTCCGGCAAAAACCTTGTCGTTATGTGTTTGAAAAGCAAAGCGCTTTTGTTTTTTTGCTTCAATTGCTTCAGTTGTTCCATTTACCGCATTTGCTTCACTTACGTTCTTTGCCTTATTTCCTCCATGATCATTTATCGCAACATTCGTTTGAATTCTGCCATATGCATCAGTTTGAATATTATAACGATTCAACCAGTTGATTTCATGCGGTTGAAAGCCAAAGGCAATCACTACAGCATCAGCAGGAATAACAGCTTCATCACGCTCATCAATTTCTAAAACATTTCTTTGAGTGAGAGCATCAACGACAATTTTGGTTCTAGCAAAGCGTACTGCCTCAACCTGATCACTGCCAATAATCTCTAGCGGTTGATAATGCCATAAGAACTTCACACCTTCCTCTTTGGCTTTATAGACTTCACGTTTGGATCCTGGCATAGATGCTTCATTACGGCGATAAGCGCAGTAAACGCTAGATGCTTGTTGGCGCACCGCAGTACGCGCGCAATCCATCGCTGTATCACCCCCACCTAGCACTAAT
>JAQCCA010000192.1 GCA_027621155.1 Pseudomonadota bacterium
ACTACATTAATGCAATTAACTATTTCAGGATTAACATAAACGTTGTCGGCTTGTATCAGCTGACCATTTTTCACATTTGATGAGCGAAGCACCAGTGTACCAAATTTTCTAATATCATTTGGTGAGTATGTCAAACCACTAAAAAATTCTACTTCGTCATTCAGTTTTTTCCCAATCCATTCCCCACTAAACCCTTTAAAGCGAATCTCAGGCATGGTTGCGCCTGCTTTGGGAAACATTTTTTCTAGCATGGCTTTTTTAATGTTGGTGAGCTTGTCATGCTTTTGTTGGTGTTGGTTGATAAGGGTGTCGAGTTTTTGGAAATAGTTGCCGATTTTAATTTGTTCTGGGTTCTTGCTAGGTAAGAGTAGACTTAGATCCGCCAAATCCAAATTTCTGATGTGTACAACAGATTTTCCTTGCGCCTTAGATGACAGCTCCTTTTTTATGCGCCCATTAGATATAGCTAACGCCAAAAAGATGGAGTCGATTTTTCTGTCAGGATAAATAACATTTAGATCACCACCAAGTATTACATTTGGATCATTAACTACTGAAGCCCTTGATATATCTTCAGGTGACTCGCCCGAAGCTGGAACAATGACCTCGCCACCAATGCTTTTAATGGTCTTGGATTTCTCATTTACGAAAGTATCAACTTCAGTAATGACTGTTTGATACTTTGTATAAAGGCGTCCGTATAGAATTATTGGCGAACCACTCGTAACCAAATCACTTTTTGAATATCCTTGCCCTTTGCTAAATCTTGCGTTTCCACCTAAAACTAAGTTTTTCCACTCCCCACTAAACCCTTTAAAGCGAATCTCAGGCACTTTAAATTCTGAATGCTGAATGGCGAATGCTGAATTGCTGTTATCTTTTTCATTCATCATTTATCACTCATCATTAATAATTTCTGCAATTCAGCCAAACCTTGCATATCAAACTCGTTACCCGTAAGGTCGCCCATAATTTGTGCCAGTTCTTGCTCGGTGGTTTTGATCTCACTCGCCACTTGTGAATAGGTCACGGCGTATTTATCGGCAAGGGCTTGTACTTCATTGCTAAGCTTGGTGATTATGGCATTAGGTAGCGCGGTTAGTTCGTCACACATCGGGGTGATCCATTTAAGCTGAAGTAAGTGATTTACTTCATTAGGATCTAGAGCTTCAATAGTGGTTTTGGTTTTAAGATGCAGTGCCGTAGCCGCGGCTTTTACGGTCTTTTTAAGCACTTTTTCTTCGTCGATTAAGGTGCTTGCCTCAATTATTTTTGCCTCGTAACTCTCTGCAGCAAATGCTGTTTTTGTGTCTTTTTGTTCTTTTAAATAAGCCTTAGCAGCTTTACTCACTTCAGCATTGACAAAGCCATCTTTGCTTTCTTTAACGGTATCAAGCTCTTTTTCTTCATCATTTAGTGACTCTAGAATTTCTTCAAGTGTGTTGGCAATTTCCGCTAAGCGATTTTCTTGTTTTTCCAATGCTTTTAAGTCATCACTTAACAGTGTTTTTTGTACTAAATCAAATGGCAAGATATGACCCTTCCAGCCATCTTGGACTTCAATGTCTTTACCGTCTTTTTTCTTAATTACCATATTAGGGTCGACTTGGGTAGTCGCGGCAAAGCCTTCGGTTTGCATCATTTCCAAATCGGCGCTGATGATTTGCCATTGATTACTTAATAGTTGATAGGCTTGATACTTATCGATAAGTGCAATGGATTCAAGGCGCTTAAATAATTCAATACTTAGTAAAGCTTCTTGCTGATTGCGGTTAACTCTTTGCCAGTTTTGAATTAAGTCAATGTTTAAATGCTTATCAAAGCCGTTAAAAGCTTGATTAAAGTCATTAATAAATGCAAGCACTTGCTGATGTGCGGCGATGGTGGCGTTGAGTGCTTCTTTGCTTGTTATAAGCTCACTATAAGCGCTTGATTTAGGTTTAAACAGCGCGCTGTGCAATTGAGGCAGCGCTTGCCAGTAGTCTTTTAAGTTTTCGATCTCGTTATTGGGTATGCCACCCAACATCGTGGCATGCAAGTCCCAATGCTCAGTTGCCGCTGATGAGTCAACATAGCGCGGGATATTGAGATTATAGCCATTCTCACGAATGGTTTGCTTCGCTATGACTTGCGAAAATTTAGGATGACTTTCACGCTTGATCACCGTATCAACAATGCGCTTGATATCAGAGGTTTGCAGCTTGTTGTTTTTGCCTTCTTTAATAAAGTGTTTGGAGGCATCAATAATCAGCACATCGCTATTAGCGCGTTTTTGTTTCAACACCAAAATCACCGTAGGAATGCCCGTGCCAAAAAAGATATTAGCAGGTAAGCCGATAATCGTATCGATATGATTGTTTTCAATGAGTTGTTTGCGAATCTCACCTTCCTCACCACCACGAAACAGCACCCCATGGGGCAGGACAATGGTCATAATGCCCGTGGGTTTTAGGTGATATAGATCATGCAGCAAAAAAGCAAAGTCAGCCTTGGTTTTGGGTGCTAGACCAAAGCGTGAATAGCGTGGGTCATTGTCTTTGTGACTTGGATCCCAGTTTTGTGAGTAGGGCGGGTTAGAAACTACAGCATCAACATACAAGGCTTGATAAGAACCTAGCGGGTCGTTGTCATCAAAATACGGCCAATCATCTTCCAGCGTGTCACCATTGCGGGTTTTAATGTTACTTGCTTTTATCCCACGCATAATTAGATTCATACGCGTTAGGTTATAGGTATTGGCTTTTAGCTCTTGTGCGTAATAGGTAATGCTGTCGCGGCTTTTGGCATATTGGGCAACGGCATTACCAATATTGATCAAGAGTGAGCCTGAGCCACTGGTTGGGTCATAAATCTCAAGTGTGTCTTTGTGTTTTAACTCATGGGCAATAATGTGCGACATAAGCACTGAGACCTCATGTGGTGTGTAAAACTCACCAGCCTTTTTACCGGCATTGGCAGCAAATTTTTCAATCAAATATTCATAAATGTAACCCAGCACATCATAGCCTTGATTGCCGTTCATCGGAATGCTTTTAATCAGGTGTAGCAGGTCACTAATGGCTTTTGTGCGCTTACTCGCACTTTCGCCTAGTTTACTTAAGCCGGTTTCCAATGTGGTAAAAATGCCTTCAAATAACTTTTTATGGTTAGGGTGAATAAGTCGACTAAATGCAGAAAGAGCATCGCGCACGTTAGACTCATCAAAGTCAGATTTAGAGTCAATCCACGTCGAAAATAGATTGTCATAAGCAATAAAATAACCCAAATTGCTTTGTATAAACTCAACGGTTTCGCTATCGTCTTCATTCAAGGATTTGATGTCTTCACTACTCATGCCTTGAGTGATGACAAATTGCGTGAGCTGCTCACTTAGGTATTTATAAAAGATAAAGCCAAGGATGTAGTCTTTGTATTCGTTGGCTTCAATTTTTGAGCGCATCTGGTTGGCAGATTCCCAGATTTTAGCAGCAAGTTGTTGTTTGTTCATAGCTTATCTTCCTTTAGCAGAATAAAATGTTCAATCAATCGTATCATTAATTCTTTTTGCTTGGGTTGGCTTTCGGCAACTAGTAAGGCTAGTGCCACCAGTGTGTTATCATTGATAAATTGTTCTACAGGTTTTGCCAGAAAGTTTTGATGAATACGCAAATACCACAAAAATAAAAATGAACCGCTACGTTTATTACCATCAGCAAAAGGGTGGTTTTTGATAACAAAATACAGTAAATGTGCAGCACGGCTGGCGACATTGGGGTAAAACAGTTCATTGCCAAAACCTTGCTCAATGGTAGCAATGGCTGATGCTAGCCCTTCACCGCGCAATTGACCAAATAATTCCGTAGCTTCACCTTTAACTATTAGAGTTTTTTTAAGCTGTGCAATAGCAGCTAATACATCATCTGGCGCTAGTGCCTGCATATTAAGCTGCTTGTCGGTACGTGATGCAAGGCTTTGCTCATCATAGCTTTGCAATAAGCTCCAGCTGCGGGCATATTCATTAATTACAGATAATATTGCTGCACCTTCTGTTGTTATTAGTTGTTGATTGTTTAAGGTTCGCGATAGTAGGGCGATGGCTTGTTCAAATTCAATGCCACGTTCCTGCAGACGTTTTTGATTGAGGGTGTAACCTTTGACCAGATGCTCTTTCAGGGTTTGGGTGGCCCACTGGCGAAATTGCACGCCTCGTTGAGATTTAACCCGATAGCCAACTGATATGATGACATCCAGAGAATAGTAGGCAACAGGTTTATCGGAGCTAGCAATATGCATTTTTTGCATATTGCTTTTCTCTATCAGTTCACCTTCTTTAAAGACATTGCGAATATGTCGGGATAGAACGGACTGATCACGCTCAAACAATTCGACCATTTGAGCTTGTGAAAGCCAAACGGTATCGTCGTCAAATGATACTCTTAATTCTAGTTGACCATCATTTGATTGATAAATTTCGATGCTATTGCTCATCGATTACTCCTTGCTCTGTGCAGATATGGCATCAGCGATGACCTATTTTATATAGCGAGGGATTATAAGGAAAAATAATGGGCTAAGCCAACAACTATTGTTTTATTGTTTTATAGCATCTTGATTAATACTTTTTATCGTACTACTATAAAAAGAACTAAAAGAGCCAGGGTTAGATATGTGGGAAATAAAGTATCTTGAAATAGTAGAAAAATGGCTAGATGCACTAACTATTCCCCAATATAAATCAGTTGCTAAGGAGCTTAAGCTTTTGGAGATGTGTGGTAACAAACTTAAACTCCCACACAGTAAAACACTTGGTGGCGGATTGTTTGAGCTAAGGGAAAGAAAATTTGGCTATAGAATATATTATAAATTTGAAGTAACTACCCAGCAGGTTAGATTTTGATAAAT
>JAQCCA010000193.1 GCA_027621155.1 Pseudomonadota bacterium
AGTTACCAAACAAGTAATTATAATCAGTAAACTGTTTAGTAATTGGCGTTTTGCGTTTTAAGGAATACTTTATGCAAATATTCAAAACACATTTTAATGTGATGGCAGAGCATATCGACGCTAACAAACATGTTAGCAATATCGTCTATATCAAATGGATGCAGGATATTGCCGTAATGCATTCAGATGCCTGCGGTTGGGATACCAAGCGTTATCATCAGAATCATTGTACATGGGTTGCTAAAACCCACTTTATTGACTATATCAAGCAGGTTTTCTTAGGTGAGCTTATTGAAGCGAGAACGTGGGTTGATGAGATAAAGCGCTCAACCGCACTCCGCAAATATGAATTCATCAATCAGCGCGGTGAAATTGTTGCCAAAGCAGAAACCAATTGGGTTTTTATCAACACCGAAACTCAGCGCATTCAACGCGTATTACCCGAAGTACGTGAGGACTTCGAGCGCTTTAGGTCATCTGAATATAATCAAACAGCTGACTTGCTAAATAGCGATGTACCATCGTTGTAGGGTGCATACCATTATAGAACAGGTAGCCATTACAATACGGCAAATCTTCACCCTTAGCACAGGTTAAATCAACAGGTTTTGTAATGCCAATACTTGCCAAAACATTGGCTTTATTAAAATAAACATCTAAGAATAGTCGATCGATTGCAAAGACATGATTGGCTGGGAATTCACCTAAGGTCTGAAGCACAAGGTTAGTTTGCAAACTTAAGTTATACATTTGTGAGATTGATGAAATCACTGCTAGCACACTTTGACGCATAATATGACTGTGAATGTGTTCATCAATTAAATTCGTCAATGCTGGCACCATTGAAAAATTAGGCAGATTAAGCACGTAGATATTTTCCACAGGCACGCCATGTTGCATCAATATTTTTACCGCTTTAACGATATTATCAATCGGATGCGCAATCGCTTGACCATTCTTCGATACAATACGCACGATATTCTGATAAAAGTCATTCCCCCCTGCCCATAAAATAAAAAGTGTCTTGGGATTTGGCTTATTATTGACATTAGCAAGATATAATTGCAGCTGCTTTAACACGCCTGGCACACAGTTATAAGCACCGTAATCGCCGACACCATTGATGCATTGCTCATTCGTATCACGTGCCCATGTTGTATCCGTTAAATAATAATCACCGGTCTCAGCTGAAGCTGTTGCAAACGAAGTATTATGATCAAAAGCCATACTAGGCTTTAACGCTTTAATATTGTAAAACTTATCTCCCACACTCGTTGGTATCTTAGCTAAGAAATAATTAAGCCACGTTTTGCGTGCTGGGTCATTTGCACTTAATTCACTGGTAATTGGAGCACCAATTTTATCGGTAATACCACTGGGTTTAACCCAATAGTTATTGCCAACACCCTCACCATCAGGTGCACTATCACTTAAGCTATCGCCAAAGACAACGACATTAGCAAAGTGTTTTGCTTTAGGTGTAACCCTCACCTCTGCCTGACGTTTAATCAAAGCAATAATCGCAATGACAACCACAAGTGAAGCAATCAAACTCCAAAATACCTTTTTTAACATCCTAGTCTCCATTGAGGTCATTTATACACATATCATATTAGCGTATCTAACAACATAATACCTCTTAAACTTAGGATACATGGCTCGTGAATCATTTTCTTGGCTATGTAAGGGGTTAGGGGGTATAAATGATTACTTCAACCAATCCTTCCTATCCGGAATCATCAGGTTATTTTCAATCGCATGATGACTTGTTTGCTGCGCTTTTTTATCCAAAATAAACAATAGATATATAAAAAAATCATAAACAAGCAGAAAAAGATATCAATCAACAACTCATTCTGCTGGATCCAGATTGGCACTACTATGTTACTGTAGGCAATATCATAGAGATTAGTTTTAGCAAATAATAAATGTATAAGTAAAGGAATTAAAAATGAAATTGGCACCAACAAGGCAAAATATCTAAAGTATTTATTATCAATATATTGTCTCTTTTTCGCCAGAGCTTCTATTTTCAATCCTATAACCAACGCAACCCAAGCAGGAGTTAACTCAAAAATTCCAAAGATAATTCTTATGATAGTTTCAAACATATTAACTCCACTTCTGCGCCATATTTGATTGCAACATAGACATCTGCACTCCTGCGGCTTTGTTCGCAGCCGCATCAATACGATCTGAAGCAGAATCTGCACCCTGATAAATCGAGTCATTGACAATTGAGCTTAACGAATCGCCTTTATTATTAATGGGCACTTCTGACAGCATTTGTGCCGTGATTAAGGTTAACGTCTGATCAACTGCTTTAGGCAAAGCTGACTTGGCTAATGAAGCAACACGACCTGCAATAACTTGCGTGGTTAATGCCTGCAAGTAATTCATTGGCTGCATGTTGGAATTAAAGGCACTCAAATTAAAACCTTCATTACTTGATTGCCTAATCCCTTCATTAACTGCATAAGCCGTTGTCGCAAATACTGCCTGCACCGCAACCTTTGATGCATAGCCCGCTGCTGCTGAACTGGTAAAGAAAGCTGCAAGACCTCCTGCTGCTGCTCCGACAACTGCGCACACGCCACCACATTGAGCATTCCCTGCAAGATAACCAATTCCTAACCCAACGATGACATCTATTGGAATTGGCGTCATCCCGTCTCATCTTTTAACTTCAACGGATTATCATTGGCATAAATATAACGATTAAACGAAAACACATTGTCAATGCTTGGCAATATATTATCTATCCCTGTGAAGCGATATGACACAGGACTATAATAACGATAGCCCATATTGACAAAGCCCAAATCACTCGGCAAATCCTTGCCCGTAAAGCCAATATGTGTTTCTGTATTTAATATTTTTTCTTTGCCATACGGGTAATAATGTTGCTTATATAGAATTTCTGCGTTGGTGAACTCATATAGTGGTGAGCCTAAACGATCTGTCACAATCCCGATGGCTTTATAATTAGCAATATCACCAACAGGATGCGTGATTTTGGCAACCACTTGCCCTTTGAGCCATACGTAGTTAGTAACTACATTCGTATTAAAGTCAATCATTTGCATAATATGATCTTCTTTATCTCTAACATAGATAACATTTGATTCATCTGCTCTTTTTATCAGCATCAAATGATCTAACGCATCATACTCAAAAATATAGTTTTTACCATTAACGGTGGCATTCACTAATTTATTATCGGCATTATATTTATACGTATTACCACCATACTGTTTAACATTGCCTAACGTATCATAGGATACCGCCCCATTTGTGTCTGAACTCATTCTGCCACTTGCATCAAATATCGCACTATAGGGTGCCGCTCCTGTAACGCTGGAGATGTTATTATTGCCATCATAAGTATACACATTCTGATCTGACGCATAGCTTGAAGATAAAAGCCTATCCGCAACATCATAAGCGTATGTCACATTATTCGTTGCATCCAATGCATCAGTCATCCCTGAAACATTTAACTTATTATTATACGTATAATTAACATCGATAGCATATGGTGCTTCTATACGGGTAATAAAACTCATTTCATTACGTGTATACTTAACAGGCATTACCATATCCAAAAAGCTAAATTGATTTAATGCACCATAAGCGTTGTAATCAATATTACTTAGTAATGCCACACCTTGTAGCCTAATATTCAGCGGATTACCCAAACCATCTAAATCCATATCAACAACCATGCCATCGGGATAAGTGATTTTATTTAACTTGTTATCACTATCATAACCATAGCCAATCGTATAATTTGCACCTGATATATTATGCGTTGCTTGAGTAATGCCACCAAGGTCATTATAAGTGAGAGAAACGAAACCATTTCCTTCAAGATTAACCTCATAATAAGCTTTGGTGATGTTATTCAACTTATCATATTCAAAAATTTTATTAGCCGACGTGTAAACATCAGTGCCACTTTCTGCCGGATAATATTTTTTGGTCATATTCCCTGATTTATCATATATATAGCCCACATAAGGCGTATTCGTTACCTATTCAGTATTGAGCTTTCCATCACCATAATAAGCAAAGCTCTTAACGCCTATTTCTGGATTTGTCTCAGTGAGTTTACGGTTTAAAAAGGTGGCATCATAGGCATAACTCCTCGTTAAGCCATTTTGACTGAAGCTAAACACTTTACCATCCGGCATAACATCCGCATCTAAACGTATCACGCCACCATCTGGGCTTGATAGTGTATTTGCATATAAAAGGTCATTACCCTCTTTATCTGTCACGCCATTTGCCAGATAATTTGTATAAACCGTATCACCAAAAGTTTTCGTTCTTAAACCTGCTGTGTAAGTTTTTTTGACATTAGTTGTCTGTTGATCTAATTCAGTTGATGGCTGATAGGTTTCTTCAACATCTATATATTTGGCAGTTTCATCACCAAAGACATTATAAAATGTGAGGGTACCTTTTGTGCATTGTCCCTCTACTTTACATGGAAAGCTTTTAAAATAGCTGTTATTAGTTGGGTTATATACATGTCTAATAATTGATGAGACAACATTGCCTGCATAACTAACTTCTTTGACAATTCTGCCTAATTGATCATACTGCGTCAGCGTTTTCATATCACCTTGGATTTTGGTGACATCTAAACCATATTTATCATAAGTATAAATAATTGGATTGCCGACAGGTGGTGTCTCTTTAGTAATCTTCCACGTGCTATTATCGTATTCATATGTCCATACTTTACCATTGGCATCTGTTTTTGAGGTTAATAGTCCACGCGTATCATAATCAAATAACTCACTATTGCCATTAGGGTCAATAATCTGAGTTGGTTTACCTG
>JAQCCA010000194.1 GCA_027621155.1 Pseudomonadota bacterium
TTAGCAAGGCGATCCTGAAAGCTAATCACCAATAAAAACACAATAAGCACTATGAATGCGCCAAACACACACGCAAGGAAAAAGAATAAATACGAGTAATGCGTCAATGTCACAAAATAAGCAGGTAAGATAAATAATAGCATCAACCCAACAAATTGGCTGCCCGAGGATACACCTAAAATACTGGCATCGGCTAGAGGATTACGCAATACCAACTGCAAAATGGCGCCACTCACACCCAAGCCACCACCGACAAGCGTTGCCGCAATCCAGATAATTACCTGATATTGCCAAAACAGCTGACTTGCCAATGAGCTATTTAAATGCGCATTGTGACCATATGACAGTGAGCTTACGATAACAAACAGCACGAGCAACAATAAGCCCAACATGAGATTAAAGCCAACAACTCTACTTGCCTTATTTATTTTTTTAATTTTTCTCACTTTATTTATCTGTGTTTGCAACTTTTTCGCCCTTTCATCATAATTTACCACCTAAAGGCACAATTAGCCTTGCCAATTATCATGATATTCGTTATAAAATCGATATATTTTAACGATGCAATAATGCATTTGCGCTACCATTATTGGTAAAGTGCGACAAAATAACAAGGGAAACAAAATGCCGGCAGCTTTTCAAATCAAGGGAAGTCTCTTTACGTTGAGCGTATTGCAAATATTGAGTACAGACCTTGAGGACATTGAAAAACAAATCACAACCAAGATAAAACAAGCGCCGCAATTCTTTAATAACACCCCGATGGTCATTGAGTTAACCGCTTTAACAAACGGGCTCACGATTGAGTTTATCGAAAGTTTAACTGAAATGTTAAGAAAACATACACTAATTACTGTAGGTTTTAGGTTACCTGATCAGACGTTGACCGATGCCTTACAAGCGAAAGGTTTTCCAATATTCAAGGAAGGGAAAAACATTCCCGCACCGACGGTTTCCGTTAATAAAGTTTCAACGTCACAACACAAAATTATCAGCTCGCGCGTGCGTTCAGGTCAGCAAGTGATCTCACAAAATGGTGACTTGATTATTTTATCGTCCGTAAGCTCAGGCGCTGAGCTATTAGCCAGTGGCAATATTCACGTATATGGTACATTACGTGGACGTGCAGTCGCTGGATTAGATGGTGATACCAATGCACGAATTTTTTGTCACAAATTAGAAGCAGATCTTGTATCAATTGCTGGCCAGTATAAAATTTTTGAAGAGCCTGTTGAACCACTTGGAAATGACAATAATGGCTATCAAATACAGCTAAAAGACGGTACAATCATGATCAGCCAAATTTAGGCTCCCCCTTTTTAAGAAAATAACAATTGAATCAAGGATTAAATACTGTGAGCACAGATTCCAAACAAACCAAAAAAAATGCCAAGCCGCGCGCCACAACCGTGGTCATCACCTCAGGTAAAGGTGGTGTTGGCAAAACCACAACAAGTGCCGCGATATCATTAGCATTAGCCATGAAGGGCTTTAAAACTGTTGTTATTGATTTTGATGTCGGCCTTAGAAATCTTGATCTTGTCATGGGCTGCGAACGCCGCGTTGTCTATGACTTAATCAGCCTCATCAACAAAGAGGCCAATATTAATCAAACATTGATTAAAGATAAACGCTCTGAGAATCTTTATATTTTGCCTGCGTCACAAACACGCGACAAAGATGCCTTAACCGAAGCTGGCTTAGAAGATATTATGAAGGAGCTCAAAGCAAATTTTGATTATATTATTTGTGACTCACCTGCTGGTATTGAAAAAGGCGCATTAATGGCAATGCTCCATGCCGATAAAGCAATTGTTGTTACCAATCCTGAAGTTTCCTCTGTGCGCGATTCAGATCGCATCATTGGCGTGCTATCAAGTAAAACGCGTAAAGCCAAAGAAAATGGTGAAGCCGTTGACGCTAAGCTTTTGATTACGCGCTATGACCCGACACGTGTTTTACAAGGTGAAATGCTATCACTTGATGATGTCAAAGATGTCTTGTCTATCCCACTATTGGGTGTTATTCCAGAATCAAAGATGGTATTGCAGGCATCAAATTCAGGTGTTCCAGTAACTGCTTATCAAGACAGCGAAGCCGGTCAAGCTTATATTGATGCTGTTGAGCGCTTCTTAGGTCATGATAAACCACTGCGCTTTATCACAGCAGAAAAACCGGGGCTTTTAAAGCGTCTATTTGGAGGAAAGTAACATGGGATTGTTTAATTTTTTTAAGAGTAAACCTGAAGTAAAAAATAGCGCGCATATCGCTAAAGAGCGTTTGCAGATCATCGTATCACACCAGCGAAATGAAGCTCACTCTAGTATTAAAAAGCCAGATTTCATCAATAAACTACAAGATGACATTCTTGAGGTTGTCAAAAAATACGTCAATATTGGACATAATGACATAAAAATTGACATCGATAGCCAAGGAGATAGATCTGTCCTTGAGCTTAATGTTACTATCCCTGAAGAGTCAAACCAACCTAAACAAGCATTAAACGCCTAATGTCTCACGATCACCTTGCTGTAAGCTTTGATAAAGTCGCCTTTTTCCGTGGTAAAAAATGCATTTATAAAAACCTAACATGCAGTATCCCTAAAGGTAAAATCACTGCAATATTAGGTCCATCAGGCACTGGTAAAACCACCCTTTTGCACCTGATTGGTCGCCTGATAAAAGCTCGAAGCGGTGATATTCGTGTACTTGATCACAAGCTTAATACATTAGATAAAAAAGCATTACTGGCTTTACGTAAGAAAATGGGCGTTTTATTCCAATCAGGCGCTCTTTTCACGCAATTATCGGTATTTGACAATGTTGCCTTCCCTTTGCGTCAAAACAGCAACCTAAGTGAATACCTCATTCATAATTTAGTATTAATGAAACTGCAGTCTGTTGGACTGCGTGGCACAGCCGACATGATGCCTAGTGAGCTATCAGGTGGTATGGCGCGACGCGTGGCGCTTGCGCGCGCCATTGCATTAGATCCAGATCTTATGCTTTATGATGAGCCATTTACCGGTCAAGACCCTATTTCTTTAAAGGTGATTTTAACCTTAATAAAAGAGCTTAATGATGCACTGCATATGACATCCGTGATTGTCTCACATGACATTGATGAGGTGATGAGCATTGCTGATCATGTCATTATCATTGCCAATCAGCAAGTGATGCTTGAAGGATCACCTGAATTTATTAAAAACAGTAAAGACCCATTTGTCTCACAGTTTCTATCCGGTAGCGCAGACGGTCCGGTGGCATTTGATTATCCTGCGCCTAACTTCTTAAGCACATTGCAATAAATGAGGAAGTGATTCATGCTAAAAATAATCCAAGTGCTTGGTCGCAACACCTTAAATACAATAACCAATCTCGGTGAGTCAATATTACTGGCACTTGAGATGACATTTGGTCGTTGCAATCCACGTAGCATTATTACGCAAACCTATCACGTTGGCATCAACTCGGTCTTGATCATTCTGGTTTCAGGTTTATTCATTGGTTTTGTCCTAGCACTACAAGGCTTTTATACACTTGCTAAATTCAGCGCTGAATCGGCTTTAGGTCCAATGGTTGCCTTAAGCATTATTCGTGAGCTAGGACCCGTGGTCACTGCTTTATTATTTGCTGGACGCGCAGGCAGCGCACTGACCTCTGAAGTGGGATTAATGAAAGCCACTGAACAACTTGCCAGCCTTAATATGATGGGTGTTGACCCCGTGCGTTTTATTTTGGCGCCTAGATTCTGGGCATGTGTTTTAAGCGTGCCTATTTTAAATTTGTTTTTCTCAACCATCTCGATTTGGGGTGGGTACCTTATTGGCGTCAAACTGCTGGGACTTTTTAGCGGCACATTCTGGGGTAACATGCAGGCTTCAGTATTATTTTATGATGATGTGATGAATGGTATTTTAAAAAGCTTGGTATTTGGCATTGCCGTGGCGATTGTCTCGCTTTATCAAGGCTATAATTGTCGCGCTAATTCCGCAGGTATTGCCCAAGCAACGACAAAGACTGTTGTCTATTCCTCTTTAGCAATTTTAGGTCTAGACTTTCTAATGACCGCCTTAATGTTCAAAGGAGTTTAAAAAATGTATAAGAAATCTTATGAGCTATTAGTAGGTGTTTTTGTCCTTCTTGGCATTGTTGCACTTATCTTTATGGCACTAAAAGTTAGCGGACTGTCACTTTCCGGCTTTGATAATGGCTCTTATCAAGTCAAAGCACAGTTTCAAAACATCGGCAGTTTGCGCCCAGGGGCTGCAGTACGTATTGCTGGTGTTGAAATCGGTAAAGTTGACAGCATCACCTTAACACCAAATTATAATGGCTTTATTGCTGATGTGACTTTAAACATCAATAAACGATATAGCAATATCCCTAGCAGCTATAGCGCTGCCATTGATACAAGTGGTATTTTAGGTGATAGCTTTATTGCCCTTCACCCATCAGATATGGATATCCCAGGATTATATAACAGTAAATACTTAGAAAATGGTAGCACCATAGAGTTGTCAAACACCTCTTCAGCCATTAACCTAAACTCACTGATCAACACCTTTGTATCAGGTTCTGGAGATAAGAAATAATGAATAAAATGAATAGAACAAAAAAAATTATAGCAGTGGTAAGCACTATTTTAGCAGTGAACAGCATACAGCTAAGCTTTGCAGCTGACGCTAAACCTGCGACAACTGTAACAACCGCAACCTCTGCGGGCACAAAACCCGCTGCTGCGGCTAACAAACCCGCAACAAATACCGACCCAGTAGCGCTACTGCA
>JAQCCA010000195.1 GCA_027621155.1 Pseudomonadota bacterium
TTTTATATTTTATTTCTTATATTTTTATGTTTGTGCTTATCTAATTCTAGCTCACTCAATTTTTAGCACCAAACTCACGCACAGCATCAACCATTACCTTAACTTTATCCGGTGAAATATCCGGATATACGCCATGTCCTAGATTAAAGACAAAACGACTATATGGTGCCTGACTTGTGACGATGCTTTTTACCGAGTCAATAATACTTTGATCACTACCATAGAGGGCTGCAGGATCTAAGTTGCCTTGCAACGCAAATTTATTGCCAACAGCTTGTCTTGCACGCGCTACATCAATGCTCCAATCAATGCCAATACCATCGCAGTCGGTTTTAATCAGCTGATCTAACCACAATCCACCGCCTTTAGTGAAAAGTGTCACCGGCACATGCGGATGGCGCTTTTTAAGCTCAGCTGTGATCGTTTGCATATAGTTTAGTGAAAATGCTGAATAGTTGCCTTCCGCCAACATGCCACCCCACGTATCAAAGATCATCACAGCATCAGCACCTGCTTTGATCTGCTCATCCAGATAATCAATAATCACAACACTTAGATCAGACAATAGCTTATGCAAAAGTTCTGGCGTGCTATAAAGCATCTTACGCAATTGCGTAAACTGTTTTGAACCCTGCCCTTCAACCATGTAAGCCGCTAATGTCCAAGGACTACCGCTAAAGCCAATTAATGGCACTCTATCTTTAATCGCCTTTTTAGTGGTTGAAACTGCATTAAACACATAATGCAATTTATCAATAGCACCTTGAGTATCTAAGCGCTCAACGTCTGCTGAAGTTGTCAATGGTGCAGAAAAAATTGGGCCTTTGCCACTCATAAACTTAAGATCCATCCCCATAGCTTCTGGAATGGTTAAAATATCTGAAAAAACAATGGATGCGTCTAAATCATAACGGTCTAAAGGTTGCAAAGCCACTTCACAACAAGCTTCAGCATCGCGACACATCTGCATAAAATCACTAAACTTGGCGCGTGTCTCACGATACTCAGGCAAATAACGCCCAGCTTGACGCATGATCCACATCGGCGTTTGTGTCACCGGCTTGCCTTGTAAGGCATCTAAAAACAATGTTCTCATTTCTTATCCTTTTTATAATAATCGATCCCGTCAGGGTGATATTTAAATCGCTTGTATGTCCACTGATATTGCTCTGGATATTGGCGAATAATTTCTTCAAAACGCTTGGTAAAGGCATAAGCTACTGGATCTTCAACGCCATCAATTGCTTGATAGTGCTTAATCAAAGGCTCTAAGTCCTCATTAAACAGTGTCAAGCCTTTGCCATCAGCATTTCTAACGGCATAGCTTAACACAACCGCAGGCTTGTAGCGCTCATATAATTTCCCAGCAAAATTCATTGTTTTTGCAGGATTGCCAAAGAAATCAATATAGTTACCACCCGCATCAACCGGCACTTGATCGGTTAGCATCGCAATGACTTCCTTATTTGCTATGGCTTTAAATAGCATTTTCACACCTTTTTGATTAGCAGGTGACATGTTTTCACATAAGCGCGAGCGCGCACGCAGAATAAGCTTATCCAGCGTTTTTATCTTAGGTGGTGTGTATAACATCGCCGAAGGATATTTACTTGAATAATACATCGAAGCAATTTCATAACTTCCCAAATGAGGTGCGACCACCATGACGCCACGCCCTTCTTCATACAAACGCTGTGAAATATCCCCGCCATGCACCACTTGAATTTGTTTCAATAGTTTTTGCGGATTTTTGAATAAAATCCCCGGCATTTCAGCCCCTGTCATACAGGTTTGTTGCAAAGTTTTCTTAACCAGTTTACGCTTATGATAATCACTTAACTCAGGAAAGCATTTATCAATATTAATACGTGCTATGCGGCGCATATCGTTTTTACAATAATAAAGTAATACCCCAATCATCGCGCCAATGCGCTGCGCTGTTTTAAAACTTAACTTCCCCCACAGAAACAATATTAATATCAGGGCTTGGGCACCTATTTTCTTCATCGCATTTTACCGTTTTTTATTTTATTGCTGAAAGCGTTCAAATTTACGATAGCTTAATGCCTCTTGAATATGATGCTTTGCAATCATCTCTTGTGCTGCTAAATCAGCAATCGTCCGCGCAATTTTAACCACTCGGTGATACGCTCTTGCCGATAAACCAAGCTTTTCAATGGCGTCTGCCAACAACAGCCGCTCATTATCCCCTAAAATGCAAAATTGATCAATTTCCTTGCCCTGAAGTTCGGCATTAATTTTCCCTTGGCGCTTGATTTGTAGATCACGTGCGTTAATCACACGTGCTTTGACATCATGACTTGACTCGCCTTGCGCGCCAGAAATCAGATCATCATGCTCAACCTCAAGCACCTCAACTTGCAGATCAATGCGGTCTAATAGTGGACCTGAGAGCTTTTGTTGATAACGTTTTATTTGCATATCTGTATCTTTACACGCTTTGCGCTGTGAGCCTAAAAACCCACAAGGGCACGGGTTCATCGCCGCAATTAACTGGAATTTAGCTGGATATTCCACTTGTGCACTCGCCCTTGAGATCACGATCTTGCCAGACTCAAGTGGCTCACGTAAAACCTCTAATACTTTGCGATCAAACTCTGGCAACTCATCTAAAAATAACACACCATTATGCGCTAAAGAAATCTCTCCTGGTTTTGGGTTTGATCCACCACCAACAAGAGAGACCGCGGATGATGTATGGTGAGGGGCGCGAAATGGGCGCTGATAGAAATGCTCTGCAACATCCCGTGCACCTTTAATAGATGCAACCATTGCCGTTGCTAAAGCTTCATCCATCGAAAGTTTGGGTAAGATTGTATTAAAGCGCGATGCAAGCATCGTTTTACCTGTACCAGGGGGGCCGACAAACAAGAGATTATGCCCTCCTGCTGCGGCAATTTCTAATGCACGCTTAGCTTGAAACTGACCTTTGACATCGCTTAAATCTAATTCAAATGCATTATTTGGCATCACACCTTCAGCTTGTTGTGCCTCTTTGATAAATTGTGTTTTTGATAAGTGCAAAACAACATCCATCAAACTCTTAGCCGCATACGCATGAAGATCTGGCAATAAGGCAACTTCACTTTCATTTTTTAGCGCAATGATGATATTACGTTGATGCTTTAGGCTCTGGATGGCAAACGGCAAGATTCCTTTCACAGGTCTTAATTTGCCACTTAAGGATAGCTCAGCAGCAAATTCGTAATCCTCAATATCGGGTGCGATAACTTGTTGAGATGCAATTAAAATACCAATAGCAATCGGTAAATCATAACGCCCACCTTCTTTGGGCAAATCGGCAGGAGCGAGATTAATGGTGATGCGTTTACTTGGGAATTGAAACCCTGAATTAATAATCGCACTTCTAACGCGATCTTTACTTTCCTTAACAGCTGCTTCAGGTAATCCTACGATCGATAAGCTTGGCAATCCATGCGATAAATGCACTTCTACTGTTACTTGTGGTGCATTCACCCCCAATTGCGCGCGACTAAAGACCGTAGCTAACGACATAACAGCTACTTACTTATTTCCTTGCTTGGCAATAAGCTCATCAACTTTTTTCTCAAGTGCCTCGAGCTTTAAACGTGTTTTTGCTAACACTTCTTTTTGGATATCAAACTCCTCACGCGTGACGAGATCCAACTTTTCAAAGCTTGCTTTTAGCACACTTTTGCAATTATTTTCAAATTCACTCGCCATTGTTTTGAAGCCACTTGGAATACCATTGGAAATCTTACTGGCAACATCATCGATTATTTTATTGTTTAGTTTCATGCTCAATCACTTAAATGCTTTACTAATAGATAGTGCATAATGTAGCATAGACAGCCAAATTGACAAATCAATTCGCGCATGAAGCTAATTACCGCCTATATCAAACCGCATTTACTTGACCGCACACGCGAGGCTTTACTAAGCACTGGTGCAACTGGCATTACTATCACTGAAATCAAAGGCTTTGGGCGTCAACTTGGTCATACTGAGCTTTATCGCGGTGCTGAATATGCTGTTGATTTTTTGCCTAAGATAAAAGTGGAAGTTATCTGCAAAGATGAGCAGCAACAAGCTTTTATCAAAGCGATTATTGACACCAATAAAGCCGACAAAATTGGTGCCGGCAAAATCACCATCACCCACCTTGAAGAAGTCATTCGTATCCGTACTGGTGAAACTGATAATGAGGCAGTTTAGAATACTCCTTAGTCTTTAGTCCACGTGCCATGCCCAAATATTCCTGCTGGATCATAGGCATTTTGATTACACCATCCTTCATGCCCCGTACAGGTGTAGGTTACACCATTTCTGATGACTTTACTGCCTATGTGGTAGCTACCAATAGCATTTGACCATTCTGGCAAATCCGGTGTTGGCTCAGGTGAGATTTGTCCTTTATTCTCCAAAAGCCAAGTGTATTCAATATGATTGCTCTGCTCGATCTCCGTATTGATATAAACTATATTAACGCCACCTTCAATCGGTTTAACCGTATCATCATCTTGCAAGACACCAATCACAACACCAAATGCCTGTAATTCATTATTTAATTTAGCAATATACTGTGACTTCCATGTTGCTAAATGATCAATCACCATTGGTACTTCAATTGCTTCTTCATAACCACCTAAACGCCCAGAATCAAAGACATCGCTGCGCCATAATCTAAAGTTAAGGGTTCTCCCGCAATAAATGTGGGGTTCTCAAACCCCTGCCATTGCTAGCCTAGGAAGATATTTCCCATAA
>JAQCCA010000196.1 GCA_027621155.1 Pseudomonadota bacterium
TGAGAGACTCTTCTTGGTCATCGACAATGTCTTCTTTAAAGCGAATATCTTCACTTTCTGATAACATACTGACATCTTCCATCAACTTACGCCCTTCATTTTGCATAGGTTCGGCATAATCTCCTTGATGAAATTGCTCATCATGATAATTATTCTCTGCCATATTGGGTAAATCACGTAAAAAGCGCATTGGATCACTTTGATAGAGTTTCTTGGCAATATGCCATTCCAATGAATTAGAGTTCTGCTCAATATGCTTATAAATCGTTCGTGCATTGGGTGCTAGATTTTTATATAGCGGGAAAAAAAGTCCTGGGAAATAATCTTTTGGGTCAAAGTGTGTCAGCTCTTTTTGCATATCTTCATAAACGATTGCTGCCTCAAAAAAGCGTTTTGCATTGATCATGCTTTGTAAAATCAGTACTTTTTTGACGAACTTATACCATTTGACTGAAGCAAACTCATCAATATAACGATTTTTAGTTTCCTTTTGTGGGGCTTGCTTTGTCACAGGTTCGCTTGCCTCATCAACACCAATCGTTGAAGATTCATTTTGCTGCTCTTTATCAAGTAGCCGCTTAATAGCAAACTTAAGCTCTTTGATCGTTTTGTTCGTTGTTAATACCGACTTACGTGAGTCTAACTCTAGTCGTATTGAGGTTAAGCTTTTCACGGTATCTAATAATAATTCATAGGATTCAACCAACGCATCGACATCAAAGACCTTAACCTGCTTAATTTCAGCGGTTATTTTCATATCCAGCATTTGTACAAAGATATCAATACCACTAAGTAACGTGGTATCAAAACGCTCTAAAGGAGATAAACGCCCCGATAATATATTTAACTGCTGATCATAAGACTTAATACTTGTGTTAATATCTGCCAAAGATTTTACGCTCAAAAACAAATCTGCGGCATACCCCATAAAAAGAACATAGACATCTATGCTTTTGGTTTCCTCAACATACTGGCTAATTGCCTCGATAACCGCTTCATACTTTCCTTCTTGGTATTGATGCACAATACCACTCATCAACATCGGATTTAAGCGTTTAAGTTGCACAATACCTTCAATCTCGCTTAAGAATGCTAACTGCATATCTATCCTCCTTGTTCTTATTGTTACGCAAAAAAGTAAATGCCAAGCGGCACCAAAATACATATCGCAACAACACCCCAGACGATATTCTGCGCTTTACGACTATTGGGCATCTGCTGACGTGAAGTTGTTGTGGCAACAGCTTCTTCATTTATATTCGTAGTTTGATTAAAGTCCTTTAATATCGATTTGACACGTGAAATATACTGGTGGCGCTCAGCATGATTTGGGTTGTGATAGTATTTCCCTAAAAAGTCATCTTGTAACACCATAAGAAGCACTTCATAGCTGATTTTGGGATATATTTTATTTGATAGCACTTCATCTAATACATCAAAAACAAACTCACCGCCATCAGTTCGCCCATAAAACTCAGCTTGTAAGGTATCCCAATGACAGGGCAACTCACGCTCGGTAATCAATAACATAAACTTCTCATCGACATTAGCAATAATAGGGAAAAGGATAAACTCAGCAATTTTACTACTATAGTCGGTGTTAAGCTGATTTTGCATCGCTAATAGTTGTGCCCGAATTTTCTCACGAAATTTAAGAACCTCTTGATCACTTGTTTTACCCGCATTATTAAGCATCAGCGTTTTTTTAAAATCACTTGCTGAATAGACTAAATCGCTTAACTGCGATAATAATTGAAGTTCACTTTGCATTGTTTCAACCTTCCTTTATCTTTTTATTAGCACGTTTATCTCATCGATTAAATCAGATAAAACCTGTCGTACTGATTCCTTTTCACAGTCTAGCCTTCGCTGCTTTGTAATAAAATCATGCGATCAATTATCGCTATGTATACAGCAAGATACTACCACAGCAAACAAATATGTCTAGCCACTAAGAAGCAAAACATTTGGATTTATACTGATTAAAAAAATAACAACTTAATCATCAACCCCAAAAGCACTAGCATGACAATCTTCTTAAGCCATTTAATATTCGCCTTAAGCACAAATTGCGCACCCAACAAATAGCCCATCATTGCCGCAGGTAAAGCTATCATAACGATGTACCAATCAATATTGCCCGTCCATAAAAAGTAAATCAAAGCGCCAAAGTTCGCCGATAAGTTAACAATCTTGGCATTCGTCACGGACTCTTTGGCTGACATTGACAAAATATACATAAAGCCTAAGAACAAAAAGGTTCCAGTACCCGGACCAAAAAAGCCATCATAGGCACCAACAATAAAACATACCAATCCCAAATGCAGATAAAATTTTGGGGTCAACGTGTAGTTACTTTCGGAACGGTAATTTTTAAATGCACCAATAATTAAAATCGTCGGGATAATAATAAGCAACAAGGTCGTCATCAGCTGATAACTCACCAGATGACTAATCAATTTGGCACCTAGTAAAGAGCCGATAAATGCTAATACAACACCTAAGATAATCGTACGCCAATACACCTTTACCGAACACAACAAGCAGATGACGGCAGAAAGTGTACCCATCGACATGACCATTTTATTGGTGCCCAGCACCAAATGCGGCGGCACGCCAACGCTTAAATAGGTTGGAATAGTGATCATGCCACCACCACCGGCAATACAATCAACAAAGCCCGCGAAAAAAATCATTACAAAAACAAAAGCACCAGATAAAAACGAGATGTGCTCCATACTAATCACTTCATACCAACCATTCGTTAGAAACTATAATGTACTGGTTATTTGAAAGAGTTCCTAACTATTTTTGTGATTAACTGGGAAAAATCCTTGTGTATAATTTTTTTGAACTTCTTGCGCGCTTAAAAATGATTGCAACAACATCACAAGCTTATCAAATTCCACAGAGATTTTAGCATAGGTTTTCTGATAAGAAGATTTCAGTATTCGATAATAATAGGCAAGCTCTAGACTCGCTGTTTTACCAATATCACTAAAATAAGATGGTGACAGACCTAACTTTTGTGCACGCTTTGGATACCATCCAGCATAGATTAAAGAGCAATCCAGCACTTTTTCAAGCTCATCGGTATTTTTATGTGAGATGCCAGTTAATAGGCTTTGTGCAAAGGTCATATCTTTAAGCTCAGTGTAGTTGACATTTCGTAGTAAGGCATAAACAACAAAAGCCTCAATTTCGACATCAAGTTCAATGCCAACAACTTTTTGCGCCTCACCGATCAGATCATAAAACGATTCAATCATTGTATTTGCAATTACTACCATAAGCTTTCCTCATTGCATCATCCTATAGCAAGTATAGTTGACTTTTTAGGCTGAGATAAAAAATAAAGAATAAGTTTAATTAATCCTCACCCACGCAGCTTATGCTGCGCGACCTCTCCCACAAGGGGAGAGGTGAAAAATAACGTAATTTATTGCTTCATTATTACTATGGTATTTTATCAAGGTTATTTGGTGGAAATAGCAAGGGTTCAACTACTGGAAAAAAGAAAGCACTGAATATTACTAAGGCAAGTATCAGATAGACAATTGTTTTAAGCATAGCCATAGCCTTTGATTCGCTTTTCATGATGACTCAGACTATAGCATAATTTACGTAAGACAATTGGATATTTAGCGATCGTCATACACCTAGATGTGTTTTAAGCATCTCATATGCAGCACGAATACCCATTGCCTCGCCGCCAATCATGCGTCCTGGCATATTTGAGATATTCCATGCCATCAAATCAAAATGAAGCCATGGCGTATTATGCTCAATAAAGCTTTGTAAAAATAATGCGGCACTAATACTGCCCGCATATGGCACGGAAGCACAGTTTTTAATATCTGCTACCTGACTATCAAGGAGCTTGCGATAAGAAGCATATAGCGGCATACGCCACACTGGGTCTTGCACTTTCTCCGCTGCAAGGCTTAGCTTATGCGCCCACTCCTCATCATTGGTAAAAAATGCTGACATCTCAGTACCAACGGCAATGCGTGCTGCTCCCGTTAATGTCGCGAAATCCATTACAAGGTTTGGTTTCTCACGTGTTGCTTCAGTTAAAATATCCGCTAATACAATCCGCCCTTCAGCATCAGTATTGGTCACTTCAACCGTTGTGTTATTATACATTTTAATCACATCACTTGGACGATAGGCATTACCTGAAATGGCATTTTCAACCGCCGAAATAAGGACAGTTAAACGCACTGGCAATTGAGTATCCATAATTAAACGCGCTAATCCCAAGACTTGCGCTGATCCGCCCATATCTTTATGCATTAAAAGCATGCCACTAGCCGGTTTAATATCCAAACCACCCGTATCAAAAACCACCCCCTTACCAACAAGCACAATATGCGGGTGCGCTTCATTACCCCAATCTAGACGAATGCGTCTTGGGGCTCTGGCACTCGCGCGTCCCACCGCATGAATACCACGATAGCCTTTTGCTAATAGATCTTCACCTATAATTTCTGAAAAAGTCGCCGAGAAGGTTTGTGCTAACTTTTGTGCTTGTCTTGCAATCTCTTCAGGACCCATATCTTCAGCAGGGGTGTTGATCATGTCACGCACTAAATAAATCGCGCGCAAAGTTTTTTCAACCTCAGCAAACTTCTTAGGTAAATATAATTTAATGGTATTAGTCTTTTTGTCTGACTTATACGTTAGAAACTGATAACAGCCTAAACCAAATGCCAAATAGAAAAGCTCAGAATCAACGACATCAAAAGGATCCACAATCT
>JAQCCA010000197.1 GCA_027621155.1 Pseudomonadota bacterium
ATATACCGCCTGAAAACCATTGCACAGAAATTCTGTGCAATGGTTTTCAGGCGGTATATACTAGCGGCACTAATCAGCATGATACCTTTATTTGTTAATGTCAAAAAATAAACATAGCAAAAGCAGCAAACGTTGGCTTGATGAGCATCATAATGATCATTATGTTAGCCAATCTAAAAAAGATGGTCTAAGATCACGCGCAGCTTACAAACTCATGGAATTACAGCAAAAAGATAAGCTATTCAAACCAGGCATGACCGTTGTTGATCTGGGTGCAGCTCCTGGTGGTTGGTCACAGGTTTTAACGGATTTTGTTGGTTCTGAAGGCAAAGTGTTTGCCTTGGATATTCTCGAGATGGATCCTTTGCCTGATGTGACCTTTATTCAAGGAGATTTCACCGAGGATGAGCCATATGAGGCCTTAATGCAATTAACTGAAGGCGAGTCTATTGACTGGGTGATCTCTGATATGGCGCCAAACATGAGTGGCAATCGCAATACCGATCAAGCAGGGTCTATGTATCTGGTTGAATTGGCACTTGATTTTGCTGATAGCACATTAAAATCACGTGGCAATTTCTTAGCTAAAGTTTTCCAAGGTGAAGGCTTTGATTCTTTTGTGAAGGCAGTTCAAGAGCGTTTTCAAAAAGTTGTTATCCGTAAACCTGATGCATCTCGTGCGCGCTCACGCGAAGTCTATGTGATCGGATTTAATAAACGTTAAAGGAGTCATTCATGGGCCATAGATTATCCAAAATTTACACCAAAACCGGAGACAAGGGCACCACTGCCCTCTCAGATAATATTCGCATTGATAAATGCGCACCGATTATTGAAACCATTGGTCAGATTGATGAGTTAAACGCCGTCATTGGCGTGATTGTCGCCTTTTCAATCAGTCTTGAAATAAACAACCAACTACAGAATATTCAACATCATTTATTCAATATTGGTGGCGAGCTGTCCTTTCCTCAATTTAGTCAACTAACAGATCATGCTGTTACTGCACTTGAAACCCAAATTGATCAATGGAATAAGTCTTTACCACCTTTGAAAGAGTTTATTTTACCTGGTGGTTCACAGTGTGCGGCTTTAAGCCATCAAGCACGTACCATAGCACGTAAAGCGGAACGCCACTATGTTGCCTTGATCCAAGATCAGACAAAAGCGCATAACCCACTTATTTTAAGTTTTTTAAATCGCTTATCTGATTATTTATTTGTGCTGGCTCGCTTTTTTAATCAATTAGATCAGCATGATGAAGTATTGTGGAAAAGCCATAGAAGTTATAAAACACAGGAAAAATCATGAAAATTATTATTTTAGGTGCCGGACAAGTCGGCAGCTCACTGGCTAAGAATTTACAAAAAGATCATAATATCAGCGTCGTTGATGAAAAAGCTGAGCGATTAAGACATATTCAAAATCATTTTGACGTCAAAACGATCTGTGGCTCGGCATCACACCCCAACATTCTTGAAGAGGCAGGGGCTAATGATGCGGATATGATTATTGCGGTAACAAATAACGATGAGGTTAATATCGTTGCTTGCCAGATTGCGTATAGTCTTTTTAAGATCCCAACGAAAATCGCGCGCTTACGTAACAAAAACTACGCGCGCTACCCACAAATTTTTAACAATGACAATATCCCAATTGATCTTATTATTAACCCATCCGAGTTAGTTACTCAGCGCTTAGTACGCTTAGTTGAGCACCCTGGTAGTTTTCAGATTGTTGATTTTGCTAATGGGCGCTTGCAGTTAGCAGGGAGTGAAATTGCCGAGGACTCACCACTTCATGGCATGAGTATTCGTGAGTTTAGACAAGAGCTTCCTGATATCGATGCACGTGTTGTTGCTATTTATCGCAAAAAACAAAACTTACTTATATCCGCTGATACCGTTTTGCAGAAAGAAGATGAAGTGTTCTTTATCGCTGAGCGAATTAATATTCCAGCGATTTTACGTGAATTTCAACCACAACAAACGGTGTGCCGCAAACTCTTTATCGCTGGAGGTGGCAATATCGGCATGGGACTTGCTAAGAAGCTTGAAAATGATTATTTGGTTAAAATCGTTGAGCGCAATTATGAAAACTGTCACCTAGCTGCTGAGACACTAAACAACACCACGGTACTCTCAGGTGATGCCTCTGATGCTGAGTTATTAAATGCCGAGAGCATTGATGATACCGATCTTTTTTGCGCTGTGACAAATGATGATGAAGCGAATATCATGTCAGCAATGCTTGCTAAGAAAATGGGTGCTAAAAGCACCATTGCCCTTGTTAATAGCCTAAGCTATGCGGCTTTAGTTGATGAAACACACACCATTGATCGCGCGATCTCACCACAGAGAATCACCATTGGTGTGATTCAAACTTATTTACGCAAAGGTGATATGCTAAATATCTATTCACTCTATGGCGGACATGCGGAAGCTTGTGAAATTGTTGTACATGGCACAGCTGACAGCTCACCAATCGTCGGTAAGAAAATCAGTGAATTAAATTTACCAAAAGCGATTATTATTGGCGCTATCGTTCGCGATGACACCGTATTGGTTGCGCATGATCATTACACGATTGAGTCAGGAGATCACGTTATTGTCACGATCACGGATCTTGATCATGTCTATACAATTGAAAAGCTCTTTCAGGTGTTGCCGGTTTTTCTATAATCCTTTATTACATATTTTTTCATCTATCCACTTTACATCAAGCACATTTTCACCTAAATTATATAAATTATTTTTTATATAAAAATTTATGGATTCGTGATGAGTGATATTGATGAACTTATTTTGACGAGAATTGCTGATGTGTGCCATATCATGGGCGATGCCAACCGTATGCGCATTTTGTTCCTATGCGCTAAAGAAGCAACGCCGGTTAATCACTTTGTTGAAAAGCTTGGCGTATCTCAGCCTCTGGTTAGTCATCATTTGAAATTAATGAAACAACAGCGTTTAATTAAAGGTGAACGTCAAGGCAAACAAGTGCTCTATTCCTTATACGATGGGCATGTGCATTGCATTTTACAAGATATGTATAAACACTGGTCGGATGAAACCCATTAATGAAACGAAGGGAAAAAGAGGATATAAGATGTTTGAATATAAAATTTATGGCATGGACTGTTTGGATGAAGTTTCTGTGGTGAAACGAGAGCTTCTGCCTTATGTCAAAGATGAAAGTTTGCTACAGTTTAACCTGTTGAAAGGCAAGCTCATGATCCACAATCAAACACAACAATTTACACAAGCTGAAATTGAAAAAAGGCTCAAAGCGACAGGCTACCAATTTATCAGTTGGCAACAATATGAGATCAAACAGCAAAGCAATAGCGAAAGCTTTTGGCAAAAGCATATGCGCAGCCTATTAACGCTGATTTGCGCATTGTTTTTAATTATAGGTTTTGCCATCCATGGCAGTTATCATGGTTTTTTAGATGCCCTTATTGGTGAGCATGGAGCAGCAACTGCCCAACCTGTTAGCTCGATTGTTTTTTATGTTTTGGCGTTAATCGTTGGTGGCTTTTTTATTTATCCTAAAGCATGGGCAGCATTAAAGCGCATGCGTCCTGATATTAACCTTTTGATGAGCATTGCTGTAATTGGTGCGATATGTTTAGGTCAATGGCTAGAGGCTGGCATGATTGTCTTTTTATTCTCAATCGCCTCATTGCTGGAATCATGGAGCGTTGGCAAGGCGAGAAAAGCGATTCAATCACTATTAGAAATAGCACCCGATACTGCCAATGTTTATTGTTCACATCATAAAGATATCGATGTTAAGGAGGTTGAAGAAGTTAATATCGGCGCCACAATCGTTATCAAACCCGGTGAGCGAGTCCCTTTAGATGGCGTTGTTAAAGAAGGTGAAAGCTTTATTAATCAGGCACCTATTACCGGTGAGTCATTACCTGTTGAAAAAAAGCAAGGTGATCCTGTGTTTGCTGGTAGTTTAAATGAAGATGGTCTTTTGTATGTCAAAGTGACAAAACTTGCCACTGAATCAACGCTGTCAAACATTATTCGTCAAGTGGAATTAGCGCAAGCAAATAAAGCAAAATCCGAGATGTGGGTTGAACAATTTGCCAAATACTATACCCCTTTGATGATGCTATTTGCCCTATTAGTGGCGATTGTGCCACCATTATTATTTGGTGGTAGTTGGTACAACTGGATTTATGAAGCATTGGTTATTCTGGTCATTGCCTGCCCTTGCGCTTTAGTTATTTCCACACCTGTGAGTATTGTCTCGGGCTTAAGTGCCGCTGCTAATCATGGCATTTTAATCAAGGGTGGTAGCTTTCTTGAGTTACCTGCAAAGCTTAAAGCGATTGCTTTTGACAAGACAGGGACGATTACCCAAGGCAAACCGGTTATTCAGTCAATTATTAATATCTCAAAAGAGTATAGTGATAATGAATTACTACAACTTGCTGCAGCATTAGAAGAAGGTAATAACCACCCCTTGGCACACGCTATCTTTGTTAAAATGGCGGCGCTTAAATTAGCAAAAACCTTTAATGCTTCTAATATTCAAGTGATTAAAGGCAAAGCGATCACCGGACAAATTAATGAGCACAATTACTGGATCGGCAGTCATAAATATCTACATGAGAAAACTGAAATCACAGTAAGCTTAAGTGCTTTTCATGACCAGATTCTCGCATTAGAAAAAACAGGACATTCGCTATTAATTTTCGCTAACA
>JAQCCA010000198.1 GCA_027621155.1 Pseudomonadota bacterium
ATACCATTGCAGGTGTCTTTAATGGCAAAATCCCACAGTTCAATTAACAAGCTGCTGGGCAGTTACAAAGAATTTACATCTAAATACCCCAAAGTAAATATCAAACTCGACTCAACCTATTCATGGCCAATCATTGAAAAGGTAAGCACACTTGAAGCAGAGATTGGTCTAATTACCATAAAAGAAAACATGCCTGAGAATATTGTCTGCCATATCCTGCAAAAAAATCGTGTTATCGCTGTTATTGCTAAAAATCATCCATTTTGGCAGCAAAATGGTGATATTGTGCAGCGCTTAAATAAAATTCCTGTGCTATCTCCAGCACCTGAGAATAGGCATCACACGGTTTTGCATACACTACTGAATAAACATAAGATCCGCTCGCCTGAGCTTAGTAACATCAATATGCTTGAAATCATTAAAAGACTTGTGGAATCAGGCTTTGGCTGGTCAATTATTACTGAGGATATGATGTCAGATAAACTCAAAGAATTACCACTTATCGATACACCGATCTATATTGATAGTGCCTGTATCTATCATAAAAAGGTCGAGCTATCGCGTGCAGCTAAAGCTTTTCTTGGAATATGTCAAAAGGTTTCTTAAATCAAACTCTCAACTTAGTTATGCCGACTTCTTTTTTCCAACAACGCGTCTAACACTACTGGATGTACATAATCAGCCACACGATGAGGATCAATTTTGGAGACTTGACGAATCATTGTTGATGATAAACACGTATATTTTTCATCCGGTGTTAAAAAGATTGTTTCAAACTTTTTATTTAAATGCCGATTAATATTTGCCATTTGAAACTCATAGTCAAAATCAGAAACCGCGCGCAATCCGCGAATGACGGCATTTGCGCCCACTTCATCAATAAAGTCAGCAATCAACCCATGTAAGCGCACAACACGTACATTCGGCATGTCAAACAAAACTTCAGAGGTGATTTTAAAACGCTCTTCTTCAGTGAAAAGTGTTGACTTGCCATTACCTGTTGAAATAGCAACAATCACTTCATCAAATAAAGATTTCGCGCGTTTAATTAAATCAATATGCCCTAAACTAATAGGATCAAATGTCCCAGGATACACTACTTTTATCATGGCTTAAGTCCTTTACTAAACCTAAAAAAGTCCAAGCTCAAGCTTTGCTTCTTCTGTCATCATTTCAGAATTCCATGGCGGATCAAACACCAACACCACATCGGCCTTTTCGACATTGGCAAATTGTTTAAGCTTATCTTCAACATCCTGTACCAATACAGGACCCATGCCACACCCTGGAGCAGTGAGTGTCATCTGCACACCGATATGATAATTGCCACTATCCAAACGCGTGGTTGAAATATCATAAATCAGACCTAAATCAACGATGTTCACAGGGATCTCAGGATCATAAACCGTGCGTAGCTGATCCCATAAAAGATCAAGATTCACCTCATCTTTAGCTTGAATATTGGCTTTATCACTTGGCAAAAGCACTACCTCTCGATTAATCGCATCGGCATCTTTGCCATCAAGATAAACAAGATTGCCCATCACATTTAGCGTGAAGCTCGCCCCCATTGCTTGCGTTACCAGCACTTCCTGACCTGGTAACAAAGTCATTTTCTCACCATAGGGAACTGTGGTTACTTCAACTTCACGGCGCAAAATAGCAACATCAGACATTTTCATTATTATTTTAATCCTTCTTGTTGCACGGTGAAACTCTCACCACAACCACAACGCGCTGACTCATTGGGATTATTATAAACCAGTTGTGATAAACCTAATTCTCTTTTGACATGATCTATTTCAAGACCATTGACATATTGTAATGCCTTAGGGTCCACGAAAAACAAAACCCCTTCCTCATCGATTTTAATAAAACCTTCAGGAATTTCCTTAATCGGTTCAACAACATAAGCCAAGCCTGAACAGCCTGTTGTTGTAATACCAATCTTAATGGCAAGCGATTGGGTTTTCGCCAAATGGTTCCTAAAATGCATTAAAGCAGCTTGAGTAAAAGTCACTGGCTGCTCTGCTTTTGGGTCAAATTTTTCTATCATCGTAATCTATCTTTAACTTTACTTGTAAATAGCACCGCCATGGTATCATTTACTTATGCTTTTTTCTAAAGGTTTTAATTAGACATCAATATTCACGACATTAAGCGCATTGCTTTCAATAAAGTCGCGTCTAGGCTCAACATCGTCACCCATAAGCGTTGAAAATAACTCATCAGCAGCAACAGCATCCGCAACGGTGACTTGCAGCATACGGCGTTCAGCAGGATCCATTGTTGTCTCCCATAATTGCTCTGGATTCATCTCACCAAGACCCTTATAGCGTTGTACATTCTGCCCACGCTTGGCTTCTGCAATTAACCACTCCATTGCTTGCTCAAACGTATCAACAAACTCTTTTTTGCTGCCACGTTCAACGTAAGCGGCTTTGGTTAAAAGACCATTTAATGCAACACCCAGCTCAACAATGCTTTGATAGTCTTTGCTTTCAAAGAAACTCAAGTTGAAGCTATATTCAGTATTTACACCATGCAATAAACGCGAGAGTCTAAGCTTAGTGACTTTCTCATCTTCATGCTGTTCGCTATGAATAGCCGTTGTGTAAAATTCATAACCACCAGAGAGCTTGTTGGCATGCTCGGCAAAGCCTTGCCACCAAGTGCTTAGCGCTGATTCATCTCCTGTTGCAGGATATGGCGCATAGCTTACAAGCGCCTTAAGCGCATTGACTGGATAGCGACGTGATAAAGTAGTCATTTTTGCATTGGTTTTTTGATATTGCTGATACAAATTTTCCAAGCCAACACCTGAGATAGGTGGGATGTTGTCCCCTGGGAATAACGATGCACCCTCAATACCGATACTTCCTAAGTATTGTGCTAAAGAGGCATCATCTTTGAGATAAGTTTCCTGCTTACCACGTTTGACCTTATACAATGGCGGCTGTGCAATATAGATATAACCGCGCTCAATCAGCTCAGGCATTTGGCGATAAAAGAAAGTCAAAAGTAATGTACGAATGTGTGAACCATCGACATCAGCATCCGTCATAATAACAATGCGGTGATATCTTGTTTTATTAGGATCATATTCATCGCGTCCAATACCACAACCCAAGGCTTTGATTAACGTGCCGACTTCTTGTGAGCTTAGCATCTTATCAAATCGCGCTTTTTCAACGTTTAAGATCTTGCCTTTCAATGGCAAAATAGCCTGCGTTCTGCGATCACGTGCCTGCTTAGCTGAACCACCCGCAGAGTCTCCCTCCACAATGTAAAGCTCAGATAATGCCGGATCTTTTTCCTGACAATCAGCAAGCTTACCGGGTAAGCCCGCAATATCCAAGGCACCTTTTCTACGTGTCATTTCACGTGCTTTTCTTGCCGCCTCTCTAGCGCGCGCTGAATCAATAATCTTATTGGCAATGAGCTTCGCTTCATTGGGGTTTTCAAGAAAAAACTCTTGTAACTTCTCATTCACCAACGCCTCAACAGCGGTTTTCACTTCAGAGGAAACCAGTTTATCTTTCGTTTGTGACGAGAATTTAGGATCGGGTACTTTCACCGATAGCACAGCTGTTAAGCCCTCACGCGCATCATCACCTGATGTGCTAATTTTAAGCTTCTTATTTAAGCCTTCTGACTCAATATAACCATTAACCGTACGTGTTAATGCCGCTCTAAAGCCCGATAGATGCGTACCACCATCACGTTGTGGAATATTATTCGTAAAACAATAGACGTTTTCCTGATAGGACTCATTCCACTGCATCGCCAACTCAACGACAACGCCACTGCGCTCACCTTGAATATTAATGATATTTTGATTCAATGGTGTTTTACTTTTATTTAAATGCTCAACGAACGCACTAATACCCCCCTCATATTGGAAAGTTACTTGCTGATCATTGATCTTATCAATAAGCTGAACCTTAACACCTGAGTTTAAAAAGGATAGCTCGCGAATACGTTTTGCTAAAATTTCATAACTAAATTCAACAATCGAGAAAGTTTGAGGTGATGGCTTAAAGCGAATCATCGTACCTTGCTTGGTGGTATCACCTATTTCTTTTAACGGTGCTAATGGCTCACCATGAGCATAGAATTGTTGATACTCTTTGCCATTTTTCCAGACACGCAACTCAAGGCTCTCTGAAAGTGCGTTAACGACTGATACACCAACACCGTGTAAACCACCTGATACTTTATACGAGTTATCATCAAATTTACCTCCAGCATGCAGTACCGTCATAATGACTTCCGCTGCTGAACGTCCTTCTTCTGGATGGATATCAACAGGAATCCCACGACCATTATCACTAACTGATACCGAACCATCGGTATGCATGGTCACAATAATATCATCACAATATCCCGCTAATGCTTCATCGATGGAGTTATCAACCACCTCAAATACCATATGATGAAGACCTGAGCCATCATCCGTATCCCCAATATACATACCTGGGCGTTTACGTACCGCCTCAAGCCCTTTTAATACTTTAATATTTGACGAATCATAAGTTTTAACGTCGGACATTCAGTCACTCCATTTTCATTCAAAACAAATCGCCACAGAGTATACCAAAATTTAACGCCAAACACTTTAATTTATTGCCCATCAACACGAGATATTAAAGTACTCCCCATTGTCTAGACCACTTTGCAATAAAAATG
>JAQCCA010000199.1 GCA_027621155.1 Pseudomonadota bacterium
GAAATATATACGGATAATCACCTTGCTATTTGTCATTATAGGTGGATTAAACTGGTTGTTAATAGGTGTATTCAAATTTAATGCTATTCATGCAATATTTAGCAAGCTTACCTTTATTGAAAGTACTATTTACATTATTATTGGTTTAGCCGCAATAATGTCCATACCTGTACTTACAGCTTTCTGTTTCAAATTACCTTACAATAAGGATTAAAACATGTCTAATCAACATAATAGAAACTTTGGTAAATTGATTGAGACAAAAACTAATCTATCGGTTGCTAAATTCTTACAACAGTGCTCTAGCCAAGGGTTGACCTACTGTGAAACAGGTGATCTTTTCGGTTTTCAACAAAACACCGTTAGAAAATGGTGTCGGCGTTTTAACGTTCAATTATATAATAGTGGTAGCCATCATGATCCATTCTTAAGGGTAAAACAACCAATTGAAATTATCCTTGACAACATTAGATTGAACTCTATTAATTCAGATAATGCTCTCTATAAACTATGGCAGTGACCGTTATCTGCTACTTGTGTATATATTGATACGCATTTTAGGCTGCAAAAATGAACATGTATAACGAAGCAAATTCAATATATGAAATGCGAACTCATAATGAAAATAAGAGATATTTGCTTGAGCAACATGCTGTAGATTGTATTGGAGAAATGGATGCCCAAAGTCAAAACATGCGTCCAGAAGTATGCAATAATCAAGCTGAGGGCTTAAGAATAACTCAAGAGTATTTGAGAAGATTATAAATATTAGCGTAAAATCAAGATATAGGTATGTGAAAAATATTCCTTTCAAATTCAGTCACTACAAATATTATCTAACTTTGATATGGTATTTCCTTTCTTTGTTATCTCTTATACAAGGATATTTGTATGCAAAAAAAGCCTAGCAATATAAAAAAAATATACTTACCCAAAGAATATATTGACAAATTTTTGAGTCCGCTGTCATATTTTTTGCATATCGAAGTAATGGGTGGATTAATTTTATTAGTAACTATAATCATCGCACTTGCTTTGTATAATTCCCCATGGTCAGAAAATTTCGCAGCAGTATGGAAAATAAAAGTTGGTTTTCAGATAGATTCCTACAGTACATATAAGTCAATACAAGATTGGATAAATGATGGTTTGATGACTGTGTTCTTTTTTGTTATATCGTTGGAATTAAAAAGACATTTTTCATTTGGGGGTACAAAGAAGGCTTTTGAAGGCATATTTTCTACGTGTGCAGCACTTGGAGGAATGATAATACCTGTATTAATTTATATTGCCTTTCAATGGGGGAGGCCAGAAGCCAGTTCATGGGGAATTGTGATGGTAACTGATACGTCTTTGGTAATAGCAGCAGTGGCAGTTTTAGGATCAAAAGTTCATAATAGTTTACGTATTTTCCTTCTTTCACTAGCCATCGTAGATGATGTTGGGTCAATTATTGTAGTGGCCATATTTTATGGTCATCATTTAGATTGGTTGGCACTAATCTTTGCTGGCGCTGGATTGTTAATGATTCATATAATGACTATTGCTGGAATTCGCAATTTCAAGATTTACTTTGTAACTGGATGCATCGTGTGGCTATTATTTGACGCATCGGGAGTTCATGCAACTATCACAGGGGTCATTCTTGGGTTAATGACTCCCTCAAAACGATGGGTTGATGACAAAACATTATACCCCATCCTTGAACGAGTCATTTCACATCCTTCAGGAATGCAAAATAGCTCAAACACTAAAGACAGACAAACTTTGTATATGGCAGAAATTGCTATTCGTGAGTCATTATCTCCAATTGAAAGACTAATAGTTGCTATGCATCCATTGGTAAATTTTATTATTATACCTCTTTTCATTTTTGCAAATGCTAACATAAAACTTATATCTCAGAATATAAATAATTACCTTATGATCTCTATATTGATAGCATTTATCTTTGGGAAACCAGCTGGAATTTTGTTATTTAGCTGGTTAGCTGTCAGGATGAAAATTGCTGTTTTACCTCAAAACCTTAGTTGGAGAGTATTGACTGGTGGTGCAATATTAGCAGGGGCAGGGTTTACAATGGCATTATTTATCTCTAATTTAGCTGTAGAAAATCAGTTTCATAACAGTGCCAAACTAGGTATTTTAATCGCTTCTATAGTTTCTATACTTAGTGGACTTACTTTTCTAATCATTAATGTTTTTACAAGAAAATAACCAATGAAATTTATTTAAATGGCTACTGTATAGTGAAGCTGGAAAGCATAGAATAAATGCGACCCCTCAAGCGCACGTACCTTAACACCAGTCCTATTTCCAGGACATAAGCCCAACCATGGAGCAAAATGCTTTTCGCTCTGCCAGCAACTCATATCCAAACCCGTTTCGGAGATTATCTTAAATACCGAGTAACTGCTTATCCCCGGTAAGGTATTAAAATTAACACCGGTCATACGGTAAACCTCTTTATGTAAGTCAAAGCTTGGCGCATTCGTTTTATACTTCTTGCTTGCTTTCTCCAATTGAGATAAACCCGCTTCATCTACCTTTGATTCAAATAGACAGAGCAAAACTTCAATCTTTTTATCGCAATCAATCAGCTTATCCTGATAAATGTCATAAAGTTCAAGCGCCTGTTTTAAAGCAAATAAATGTTCTTCTCGGTAATAGCCTTGCAAGGATTTTTTGATGACCTCGTTATTCCCATGTTTAGTTGCGGCGAAGCCGCTTAGGGTGCTCCTTGATATTCAATAGTTTTTATAACTTATGTACATTAATGGTAAAGCCTTGTTGCTGTAACGCCTTATAATAGCGTCTTGAAGCTTGTAATCTTAATGGTTCTTGATCAACAATTTTCATTAAATGCTTCACTTCACTATGAACTGGCATGTTACCCAACGTTAAATCAATCAATATGTCTTTGTTAGCACCTTTAAGAGAAGCCGCTTCACTCACAAGCACCACCGGTAGCTTTGCATAGTCTTGCGACACCTCAGACATATAAGCATGTGGCAAAAAATCATCCTCACCATTAAACCATAACCTAGCATCTAGCTCTTTACACAATAGGTCTTCTGCATAGATCACAGCAGTTTCCCCTGCTGCATAATAGGATTTAACCTGTGTGCTCACAAACTGATAAAATTGCTCATCTTCTTGACTGGGCAATATAAAAAAATCAATATTCAAAAAACCAACCCTTAGCATTTATCACACCCTGAGCATCAGTCGAAGGGTGAGTTTAGGAATACACTGCTTAATAATGGCTTCGATTTACGCTCAGCCAACCCTTGCATAATATACCCATTATTTTATTTCAAAAAATACTCTGAGCTCACCACAACACGAACCAGCTTATAGGGATCACCATCACCATAAGAGGCATCTTGATTACTAATCGTAAAGGCGCCTTGCGATGCTTGGCGAATGCTGCCTAACGCAGTTTGCGCATTTTTAGCAAATTGTAATGCCGCTGTTTTAGCATTTTGCGTGGCGTCTTCAAGCATTTTTGGTTTGATGCTATTAAGCCCTGTATATTTATAGGCGACATTACTACTACTAACAACAACACCTTTGGCGACCAAATCACTGGTTTTTTGTGCTAAACCTTGCACTAAATCCACTTTATCTGTCGTGATCGTCATACTGCCATATGCACTGTAATTTGAGGTATTCACCTGATCTTTGTTGTGTGAATTTTGATTTAGCGAAATACTACCATATTGCAATGCTTTAGTATCCACACCTGCTTGACTTACAAAGTTTTTCACCGCTAATTGATCTTGATCAACCTTCTGATAGACTTCTTTTAAGCTATTGGCATTAACGCTATAACTGATACTCCAAATCGCTTTATCCGCTTTAACCGTTTGCTCTGCCAAACCTTTAACTGCAACATAGCGATTAAATGCATGAAAATTCAAAATCCCATACGATACAAAGCCACCAGCTAACGCCATACCAACACCAATACTTAAGTAGCCAAAAAACTTTGCTTTATCAATACACTTTTGCTCAGTCATCACATTTTCGCCTTATATAAATTGCGCTGAATACTTGTTAACGCCTTATCATAAAAATCTTCAATTTCATTATTATCCGCCACGCCAAAAGCAATCTGCTGCAACAATCCATTCGATAGCGCATAAACACAAGCATGAACCATCACTTTTTGCCCTCGCTGCCACGCATCTTGAATAACCGTAGTTTTAGCAACGTTAATTACCTGCTCAACCACATTAAGCTCACACATCACCGCATGTTTTTGCTCCTTGCAATCGACCCCTTGCGCTAAAGCCTCACATTCACCATGATCGAAGGGCTTTAATAACTCCTTATGCTTATAATGCACATCCTGAACATGCCTTAACCAGTTATCAATCAGTCCATGTGATTCATTTAAAGTAGCTGCTTTAATACCGCCACAACCATAATGCCCACAGACAAGGATATGCTTTACTTTCAATACATCTACCGCATATTGCAATACCGATAAAAAATTCAAATCAGAATGAACGACAACATTAGCCACATTGCGATGCACAAAAATATCACCTGGTAACAAACCCAAGATTTGATTTGCCGGCACACGGCTATCTGAGCAGCCAATCCATAAATATTCTGGATTTTGCTGCTTTGATAAATTTTCAAAGAAACCCGGTTTTTCTTTATTTG
>JAQCCA010000200.1 GCA_027621155.1 Pseudomonadota bacterium
AGTCACTAAAAAGTATAGAACCATCGAAGACTTTTGGGAATATAACAATACAGTTTTTTTTGACCTCGTAGTCATTACCCCCTACAATCACACAAAAATGCGAAGGCTAATGTTATAAAATTGAACAAGCAAAAAAAGTCTTTATTTAAATCTATTTTTTTACTCAGTGGTATCACATTAATATCGCGTATTTTGGGATTTATTCGCGACATGCTTTTTGCTAAATACTTTGGCGCCACGGCGACAATGGAAGCTTTTCTAGTTGCCTTTCGTGTACCTAATTTTATGCGCCGCTTGTTTGTCGAAGGATCTCTCACACAAGTACTCGTGCCAAGTTTAAGTAAACAGTCATCTCATAAACGATTAAATTACTTATTCTCCACCTTGCTCAATATTATTGCCTTAGCAAGCTTTATGATCTCATTAACGGGCATTATCTTTGCCAGCATTTGGGTCATGATTTTCGCCCCTGGCTTTTATCATGATCAAACGCAATTTGTCCTTGCCAAAGAATTACTACAGATCATGTTTCCCTATGTATTTTTTATTTCCATTTCTGTCCTTTTCTCGGCACTTCTGAATCGTTATGAGCACTTTAATATCCCAGCACTTATGCCTTGCATACTAAATATCTGCATGATTGGGATTATCCTAAGTGCCTCGCACTTTAAAACACCGATTTATGCCGTTGCTTGGAGTGTATTTACCGCAGGATTCATTCAAAGTGTCATTCTATTCGTATGTATACGACGATTAAATGTTAAACTCACACTGAGTTTACGCAAACCCAGTTACCATTTAAAACGCATATTAAAATCACTATTACCCGGCATTCTTGGTGCCTCAGTTGTGCAAATCAGCTTATTGCTTGACACTATTTTTGCCTCATTTCTAGCCGTTGGCAGCTTGTCATGGCTGTATTATCCTGATCGCTTAAATCAATTTCCTTTAGGTATTTTTGGCATCGCAATTGCCACTGCCATCTTGCCAAAATTAAGTAACAATAAAACCTCAGCACATGATTTTAATCAAATCGTTAATTGGGGGATAAAACTTAGCCTTATCATCACCATTCCTGCAGCCTTTGCGATGAGCGTATTATCCGCACCGATTCTAATTACGCTATTCCAATATGGCAAATTTAGCGCCTTTGATGTCATTCAATCGCAACGTGCCTTGATCTGTTTCGCTATTGGACTGATTGCCTTTGTGCTTATCAAAGTATTTATCTCAGCACTCTACGCCAAAGGACACACCAAAGCAGCATTAAAGATAGGTGTGATCTGCATTATCTGTAATATTCTAAGCAATATATTATTAATCTTAATTCTTAAAACGCATCATTTAGGTTACCTAGCATTAGCCATCTCAACAACGGTTACCGCAGCTATTAATACAGTGCTATTATATCTCACATTAAAACGTATCACCCATGTGCACCTTGATCTTGCGACATTCACGCTTATTGTCAGAGCCATTATCGCCGCATGTATTATGTTTTTAGTTTTGTATTATCTCAAACAGGATATAGCTTATTGGTTAGCACTTAGCTTTAAAAGCCGAGTTCTACATTTATTTATTATTATCGGGATTGGGATCTTAAGTTACTTTGCTTGTTTATTCTTGGTAGGTGTGCGCTTGAAACATATTAAGCTTAGCGTATAGTCATTGCTGCCATTTTCGATTACAATCACGCCTTAGATTGATGACTTATGTAAGGAGAGGCTGTGAAAAAAAGTACCCGATTTTATCTCAAATCACTTATTCTAATGACTGCGACATTTGCCGTGCCTAGTTTTGCGATTACTACCTATACCGTTAAATCTGGTGACTCGCTGTGGCGCATTGCCAGTAAGCATAGTATTTCCGGCATCCCTAACAAAGATATGATCGCCTCAATCAAAGGGATCAATGCAAAAGAAAATCCTTCTATCAATGATAATATTGTGAACGTTAATCAAAAGCTTTTAATTCCAAGCACTAAAGCTGAGCTTGAAGATGGTTTAAAACTTTATAACCTAAGACACACGCAATACCTCACCCCTAAAGCGCCTTCACCTCTTGCAGTTAAGACTGCGCCAACGGTTGAAGCATCGAATACGACTGCGCCACCAGCGAATGCAAATACCAATGCGCCTACTCTTGATCATCAGCAAACCGTAGTAGTGTCTAGTGACAACACACCTAGCAGTGCTAGTAGCTCAATAGATAATACCAAAGAAAACACGCAACAAGGTGTTGTTATTCCTGTGGCAAATACAGACGATCAATCACAGGCGGCTAATGAGGCACAAACCACCGTCACTACTGAAACAACAAATGACGGCAGCAAGTGGTATATCATCCTATTAATTATCATTATTGCCCTGTTGATATGGCGTCGCCGTTATAAACGTAAGTCATCAAGGTCAACTGACGATAAACGCCAATTAAAAGAGCAGTTTTATGCCAAACAGCCTGAGGTCAAGGTTAATATTGACACACCAGTTAACACATCAAATGATAAAAAGACCACCAAGAAGAAATCCAAAGATGAACTTGTGAACCTTCTTAAAAAGGCGGATGAACTCATTGAAACGCACGATATAGCCCAAGCCAAAGCGCTCTTACAAGAAGCGCTAAATAGCGATGCTAAGAATTTAAATATTCGCCTTAAGATCTTAGCAGTCTACGCTGCTGATGGTGATGAAATTTCATTTAATAGTGAGCGCGATTACTTGGCATCTAATCTCTTACCTTATGATGATAACCGTTGGCAAGAAATCAACGCACTTTATAATAAATATTTTGGTATTAATTAAGGATAACTAATGGACGAGAAACTACTACAACCAAATAAAAAGACTTCTAGTGGCAAACAAACCGTTGCCATTTTGATCCTCCTCATTCTTGCTGGTGTCTTACTGTATATGGCTTTTATTTTCTTTGCTAAATTTCAGGCTTACAAGAAAATTTCAGAGAACTTAAAAGTTGAACTGCAAAGCAATTATAATCAATACCTAGCACTTAATCACACCACAGTAAATAATGTCATTCATATGCATAACTATAACTATGCACAAACAATCAAGGCACTTGGTGGTGTATTTGGTAATATCCAATGCACAACCAAATACAGCTGTGAAATCAACGGTATTGTTTATCAATTTGATGTCCAAAACCAAGGCAATAGCGCGCATATCGCAGGTTATCATGCTAATTTGTCTGATGATACGACAAAAGCTGCGGATAATAGTTTTGTCGTGGCGCAAACTTATTCGCAGCGTTTTTGATAAAAGACAGCCACCTAAACCAAAACGTCCTTCTCCTTAACTTCTCACCAAAATTAAGCAACTCATCGACGCGAAATTCAATGTCATAAACACTATAAAATAGCTTAATGTGTGTATATAATGCCGATGTCTTTTATCAAACATAAAATAAGGAAAATACACATGGCTATTGAAAGAACACTTTCGATTATCAAACCTGATGCAGTTGCTAAGAATGTTATCGGTCAAATTTACTCACGTTTTGAACAAGCGAGCCTTAAAGTAATTGCTGCTAAAATGAAGCAATTATCAACAGCTGAAGCCGGTGAGTTTTACGCTGTACACAAAGCGCGTCCTTTCTACAATGACCTTGTAAAATTCATGACTTCAGGTCCTGTGATGATTCAAGTCTTAGAAGGTGAAAATGCCATCCTTAAAAACCGTGAGTTAATGGGTGCGACAAACCCTAAAGAAGCCGCTGCTGGCACGATTCGTGCTGATTTTGCTGATAGCATTGATGCTAATGCTGTGCATGGTTCAGATGCTGCTGAAACGGCTGCTGTTGAAGTCGCTTTCTTCTTCAGTGGTTTGGAAGTTTGCGCACGTTAATTTTTCTTTAAATGGGCGTATACCATACCCCCCTACTATTTCACATAACAAACCTAACATCAACATTCGCCCCCAAAGATGCGGCAGCTTTTCTTAGTGTTTTGAGTGTAATATTCCTGCCTTTTTCAATATCATGATAACGCTGAAAACTAACATCCATAGATTTGGCAACATCAGTTAACGTCTTACCTGATCTTTTTCTAGCCACTCTTAAAAGTATGGGAACTGCTACCTCAGGACTTGCATATACGTCAAACACATCATCACCTTTGTGTTTTGTTGCAACAGGAATATCATCATCCTCATCTATTACACCAAGTAGCGCACAATCTAATGACTCTTGAGCATTATATAATGCCTCTTCCAAGGTATCGCCTGAACTAAATGCTGGCAGATCAAAAAATTCAACACTATAACCATCTGTGCCTGATTTAATTTTAGCCTGATAACATATATGTAAACTTTTCATAATACCAACCTCATTTTAATAGTTTTACACCTGTTGATTTTTCAATGCTTTTGACTGTACCAACTGGAATATCTTTTTTACCGTGCACGGGAACTGTCACTCATCATGCCTTAGCGTATAGTGGCTGCCTTTAACTCTAAGTAGCTCCCAACCATCTTGGTACAAGCATTTTAAAATTTCTTTACCATGCATACTGTGACTCTTCGGTGCTAATTATTGACTAAGTATAAATCACAAAATGCGGAATTCAACATATATAGTAACTGCCCAGCAGCTTGTTAATTGAACTGTGGGATTTTGCC
>JAQCCA010000201.1 GCA_027621155.1 Pseudomonadota bacterium
ACTAAAATCTCTGTATATATTCTGATCTTGCATTTTTGTCACTTCTTCCACATAGCCCGTTCTAAAGTACCATCATCATGTTTTATGATTGCTACTTGCATACAATATTCCCTTAAGTTCAATCAGTCCCCATTTATCTTAATATCAATTAATTACTAATAAAAGAAAAACCAATCATTATAAACAGGAGTAATAATATTATGCCAATAATTACCTTACCAAGTCATGAGAAATATATAAAAAAAGAGCAAGAACAACTGAGCAAAGAATATAAAGCAATGAGATTACAAACAGCTAATCATATCAAATATCTGATTGATCATGCTGATGTTTTAAATGTCGATAGCAAGATGCTTTTAGTCTTGTGTGATATTGAAGATACTTTGCTTAGTTGCTCAAGCAGTAACCTGCCTAGAACGTTTAAAATAATAGATCATGCTATAGCTGAATTTATCTATACACATCATTTATTTGTTATACGACTTTTCAACCATGTAAAAAAGAACCCTAGTATCTTAGATAAAGAGCTTTATATTTATAAGTTAATTGTTGAACATTGCGAAAAAACAGGTGCAGAGTTCAAGCTATTTGACAGTCACTCTGAATATATAGACCTTTTAGATTAATTTTACTCAAGGGGATTACGGATAGGAAAGGATTCCCTGCACAGCCCTCCATTTTTCCCTTTTTTGAAACAAAAAAATCACTCAGCACCATATACAGTAACGTTTGAAGCACAAGCCTCCGTTTTGTTAAAACGCTAATATTCTGCCGAGATGTCCTAATATTGAACGTATCCGGTCTTAACGATTATCGATAATTATTTCAAACAAGGGCAATAAATCTGATTTAGTCAAGCTGCTATTTATCGAGAGGAGGGAGAGAAGACTTCAGACACCCTGACTAATGACGCTAAGTATAGTCTGCTAAAGATTAACCGCAACTTAACACAGCAATTTTTTTAGTATTTTAATTTTTTATCTTTTCATTTCTCACATTGAATCAACATCAAAAAAACTAAAGGAATCAAACCATGAGATACCGTAAGCATAACTTTGCCCAAAAAAAGGCAATGAATACATCACCTTGCCCGAATTATCACCCGCAATTTATCTATTGGACGCAAAACAAGATTGTCAAAGATGCCCTAAGTAAAGGGTGGCGGGTCGTTATTCAAAAGATGGGTAGGCGTTGCTTAGTCCAGTCTTAACCTAAAAAACAAAAAATAACAAAACAATAAAAGTCATTATTAATCATTCATTTAAGGAGTTTCATCTATGTTCAAAAACACCACCCGAGGCGGTCAAATATTTTTTCACAACTGGCGCATGTTTAAGCAAGTAATACTTAAGATATTCGCCTTGTATTTTTGTTTGTTATTACTGTCATTTGCCAGTATTGCCTATTACACAGGGAACAAATACGAGGTATCTGCTTGGGTTGGACTTAAAAAAGCACAGATTGCTGCCAAGTTTACCGATAAGCCACTTAAAAATGTCAAAGTGATTGGGCTAGAGAATGGGCGTGAAATTTCTGATAAATACACGAGTCGTCAATTATTTGAGGAGCCATATTTTAGTCGAAAAGCTGCCAAGGTTGATAACAAGTTATTCTGGGCGTTTATTATCCCTTTCAGTATATGGACACCTTTGTTTTTAATTGCGGGGTATATGATCAGAAGAAGAACAAAGGCTAAGTTTAGCGGTGAGGAGTTAGTTAGAGGCTCAAGTGTTAGCACCCCTAAAGCGGTTAATAAAATGCTTAAATCTGAAAATAGACTTTCACCATTAATGATTGGGAAACAGCATTTAGTCTATGATTCCGAAGTAAAACACATTGTATTACATGGCACAACAGGTACAGGGAAAACGGTTATTGTTAAAGACTTATTGCGCCAGATTCGCCCACGTTATCATCGTGCGGTTATTTTAGATGACGGTGGAGCCTATGCACAAAATTTTTATGATGAATCAAGAGGGGATATTATTTTAAACCCTTTTGATGCTCGCTGCCCTAATTGGAACGCATGGGATGAATGTGTTGAAACAATTGATTACGATAACTTTGCAGCAGCTTTAATTCCCGATGAAGCCGATAAGGATAAGTTTTGGGTGCAATCGGCTCGTAACCTACTATCAAGCTTAATGCAAGCGATGAAACAAAGAGGTCAAACCTCGTATGAAGGACTGTTGCAGTATTGTTTAAATTACCCCTTAGAGAAATTACAAGAGGTATTAAAAGACACACCCGCTGAACAATTGGTTGATGGTGATATTGCAAAAACAGCCATTACGATTAGGGCAGTAATTACTAACCATGTTAAATCATTACGTTTTTTGCCACAGGAGCCGTCACGTCCTAAGTTTTCGTTTCGTGATTGGGTGATGAATGATCGCAAAGGGGCATGTGTTTTTGTGGTGATTCGTGACAAGGATATACAGGCGATACGTTCGTTAATTTCATTATGGATAGGATTGTTGACAACCCATGTCAAATCACTTGAGCGTTCACGTCAACGTAGAATTTGGTTGATTCTTGATGAATTGATGAAGTTAAACCGTTTAACATCATTGCCCGATACATTAGCCACTGGGCGCAACTATGGATTAAGTTGTATTTTGGGTATACAAAATAAAGCACAGCTTAGGTCAACGTATGGACGTGATGAAGCGCAAGCGATTTTTGATTTACTATCAACACAAGTCTTTTTACGGTCAACCTCAGCGGATATTGCCGATGAAATATCAAAGGAGCTTGGCGAGTGTGAGGTGATTGAGCGGTTAGAGTCAAGCTCGTACGGTGCGGAGTCAGTGCGTGATGGTATTTCGATAAACCCAACCAGACGGACTAAGCGCATAGTAAGTTATACTGAAATTCAAGATATGAATGATCTTGAAGTGTATATCAAACTCCCTGCTCATGTGCCACGTGTTAAGATGAAATTGACGCTATCAAAGGCGTTAAAAGGAAATGGGGTTACTCGCTCTGGCTTTATTGAGCGTGATATGCCACTTAATAAGGCACTTGAAAATACGTTAAGCTATCAAGTGGCACTGAGTCATGGTGGGGCTAATTTTCATACTGCTACAGGGGGTATTGTTATTGACAGCAACGCCGATAACAGCGCAGCGTCACCTGAAAGCCAGACAAATCAGACAAATCAGACAAATCAAACAACACAATCTGAATCAAAGGTTGAAGATAGCCAAGAGATAAACCATCAAGGCAACGCTCCTTTGAATCAACCACCAACACAGTCAATAAATCAAACCACGTCAGCCAAGCCAATAGAGGACAAAGCAATTTTAAGAACGCTTGACGCTATGCGGGCAGAGGGGTTAATCAAAGATGACCAAGCACGTCATGATGACGTGAAAATAATTAATCATAAGTCACATAGTGATGTGGGTAAAGCAAATCCTTATAAAGTGAGCGAAAAGGAAATTTAATCACTTAATTGTTTATGTGTACCCATTTTTCAAACTTTACATAAAGGAGTTACCGATGCTTAAAGCAAGAAAACTGAGTACATCGAACATGTCTCAATCAATGAATATTGCCAACTACTACAAAGATGAAGAAAAGCACCTAGATGTCAAAGATGTTGAGTTGATGACAAAAGAGGAAGCGCAAAGGCTAGGCATTGATCAATCAAGTATTAAAAATGACTATGGCGATTATGTCATTGCTGAGAATAGGAGAGATCGCAGCTTATCTGAATGGGGCGGGGCATTGGCTGAAAAAGCGGGATTGTTAGGCAAAGAAGTCACTTCTGAACAACTGGCGCAAGTGTTAGAGGGTCACTTAATGGGGCAAACTGTACAACGAGGTGCTGCTAAGGGTGGGCAAGCCAATAGTGTCCGTTGTGCGGGGCATGATATTGTGTTTAGTGCGCCTAAGTCGGTATCTGCGATGGCATTATTGTTTGGTGATTATCGCTTAATGAAAGAACATCAATCTGCGGTTAAAGATGCGATGGCTGAGTTTGCGCGATTGGTTCCCGTTATGCGTGTTCGTGATAAAGCCACAGGTGAGTTAATGCGTGTTAAAACCGATCAAATTATTTATGCGATGGAAACGCATAAAGTCTCTCGTGATCTTGACCCGCAATTACATACCCATGCTTTAGCGATTAATATGGCAATGGACGATGAGGGTAAATTAAGGGCAATCAATATTGATGATTTTTATGATCAAAAGTTAAATATTTATCTGGGTAAACTCTATCAAGCCAGTTTAAATAAGCGTGTTCGTCAATGCGGTTATAAAACACATGCAACAGGCAATGGTCAATTTAACATTTCAGATATTCCTCAAGATTTCTTGGATAGTTTTTCAACACGCAGACAAGCGATTATTGAGAAAGCTTTTGCGCTTGGCGTTACAGACGCTAATACGATTGACAAAATCGCGCAATATACACGCAAAAGTAAAGCGTATTTTGAGAAGTCTTATCTGCATAGTTTATGGCAAGATCGCAAAGCGGCATTTGATGGGGTTGCGTTGTATAAAGCAGCAAAACTCAGTGAGCTATAAAGCCCATTAATAGCGTTGGTTTCAAAATTCGTCTTTCGCGCTATTT
>JAQCCA010000202.1 GCA_027621155.1 Pseudomonadota bacterium
ATTATGATGAGTTAATCAATGGTATTGATGAAGCTGTTGAGCATTCAATGAGTGAGGTTAAGCAATTTGCAGATCAATATTATCAAGTAAGGGGTGAGTATGCTTGATTTTCAAAACATAGTATATCTGATTGTTATACTCTTGTTTTTGAGTATGACTGTTTACCGAATTTGTTGCTACATAATTAATAGAAAGGATAAGGTTGCAGAGCTACAATATCAGATTACGAAGTATAAAATATCTATAGAGTTTGAGCAAAAGCTTAGCAAATATAATAAGCAAGTGTTGTCACGATTGATTGATAATATTCAAACACTTTTAAGCATTATTGGCTATGAGAAGTATGGACATAAAATTGATACTGTTTTTAGTGTGCTAAGGACAGATTTACACTTCGCATCATCAGTGAACGGACGATCATTATTGACAAATGATCAAGCTGCATTCATTAAAACTTTTCCAGAAGTCGTGCCATTCATTCTTTCCAGTATCTTAGAGAAAGATTACTTAACGAATGGTGTGCTTGATTTTGAAAGGCTAATTAATCATGCAATAAAACATATTAGCTCAATAATCGATATGCCGTTATATCTTTCTCATTCACAAAATATAGAACGAATTATTGAGAGGAATAAATATGCATAAACAAGAAGAAAATCCATTCAAGCCAATACCCAACAAACGCTATGTTGATGACGATACAGAAAATAAAGTTGTTCGCGATCATTTGTTATGTAAGAAAATGACGACCAATGGCATGTTTAATCCATTTAACCACCATTTGCCAGAGAAAAATAACATGGTATTGAGCGGACAAATTGGTGTAGGTACATCTTTTTTCACTCGTGGTAAGCGACAATCTAGTTAGATCAACTCAACACAAAATTAATACCCGAATATTTAGGGTATTTTCATTATTAAGCACAAAAAAACACAAAGCCATTTACTCACTAAGGGTAAGTGGCTTTTTTATTGTCAATTTTTTATCAACCAACAATGGAGTAATCAAAATGAGTGAATCAACTCAAGTAGAAAGCAAAGAAAATAAAAAGAGCAAAGGGCTAACGACCTTATTTAAATGGTCATTGGGTCTTATTCTTGGCACGTTTATCATGAAGTTTTTATTTGGACTAGATGCTAATGTCTTAGTAAAAGTGTTAGAGCAGAGTGATAAGATCACTTTAAGCGATGAATTTCATGCCATGATTTTGTTAATCAAGACGCTTATTGCAATGCCATTAGCGGTAGGTTTAGGTGTGTTCTTAGTTGAGTTGCTAGACATTTTTACAACTCGCAAGAAAAAGTAGCAATATTGGTAAGTAGCCTTTATGCGCTTAGTTCTCTTCGGTTTAGCTATTGGCATGTTATCAGGCTGTGCCAGTAGTGATAAACCATTTACTTATCATCATGTGAAGCCTGTCGTTGTTGAGCAAAATGGCTCAAGTTTTCAGTATCAACCATATCAAAAATCAAATCAATTGGAGAGTAAAGATGTCACAAGCAATGACAAAATTAAATAACTTTGGGTTAAACGTATATGTGCAGTTTAAGGTTTATTTACCTTATATTGCATTAGGGGTCATTCTGTTTATGCTGTGTTCTGGTCATGCATTTGCGGATGATTATTTATCTGGTGCCAATGAGGCAGTTGCTAAAACATTCGGTGAGGGGTCATCTTTTGAAAAATATTTATATCTAGGTGAGGCGGTCGTTGGTGCGTTTGGTTATATCAAGACTAAAAACATCATGATGCTTGTGGGTATCCCTATTTTGATGATATTCACACACGTATTTTTTGGAGCAGTCGCCTAATCAACATTAAGGAACTTTTATGGCACGCAGTTATGACACATTTATGTTATCTGATGAGCCAAAAATCTTTGGTATTCCGATTGTATCTGGTTTGCCCTGTATTGGGTTAACAGTGATCGGGCTATTGATAGGTTATGGCTTTCAGTGTTTCATTGTAGGAGCGGTAATTAGCCTGCTTTTGCATACAAAGTTTGGTGGTCAGGGGATACGCTTTTTTCTTTCCGTGATCTATTGGATATTACCAAGCAAAGTGACACGCAGTTGTTTTGGTTTAAGGCGTTCTCCAGATTCAGCCAACCGCATTTATCTTAAATAAGTACATGTGTTATTTGTCTAATTAATTCATTTAATCCATTTAATCCATTTACATTTATTCAATTTTTTAACTTTCTCAAAGGAGTTATTTTGTGAAAACACAAATACGTGATGATGCTATTGCGCGTAATCGCCACATCTTACGCTTACTAATGATTGCGTGCCTATCACAGACAGTAACCATTTTAGTATTAGCGGGTGTGGCACTGTATGCATTTATGGCAAAAGAAACTATTTATATTCCGACTAATGGCAGTGGTACATATAAAGTCAGTCAGTTAAGTTTTACACCAAGCTATTTACAAGGCATTGCCAGTGATGTGATGCAAGATCGATTAACGTGGAATGAAAACACGATTGTTAATCAGTATATGAAGATTATGAGTATGGTTGCACCGGACGAATTGCCATTTATTCGCAAACAGCTTAACGAAGAAATCAAGTCGGTTAAAAAACGTAACATGACCAGTGTGTTTTATCAGAAAGACGCACCTTTGGTTGATGTTAAAAATCAATTAGCACAAGTATATGGGGTGTTGCAGCGCATAGATCATGGCGTTGTATTGCCACCGAAACCTGTAACGTTTCAAATTCAATTCAAATATACGTTAGGTACATTGCAGATCGTGTCGATTAGTGAGGTGAAAAAGAATGTTTAAGTTAGCCAATCCGCAACAAAGCAAAGTCAAAAAAAATAAAAAAATCAACCAATCTGATACAAGCAGTTTAATCAAAATGCGTCACGCACGATTAGTAGCAATAATGCTTTTAGGGGTGACTGGCTTTTTAAGCACACAATGCAGTTATGCAGAGAGTATCGACAACCCCGCACATCAAATACACTTTAATGACAACAGCAGTGTGAGTTTTCAGGCTTCATCAAGTAACATTAACCGCATTTTTGTTGAGGGTGATCGCATTATCAAGCACGTAGCGCCACAAGGAACGTTTGTTTTTGATAAGGCATTAAGCAAAGATGGCTCGTTGTACTTTAAACCAATTTATGCAGATACACCCTTTACCATTTTCTTTACGACTGAGAAAGGGCATCACTTTTCAGCACTGATCTCACCCATAGGCACCACAGGGCAAACAGTTCAAATGATACCAAATAATGTGACTGATCAGGACGTGCGTTGGGAAAAGGGCGATGGTTATTTAAAGCTGCTGCAAAGTATTATGCTCAGCATGATTCAAGATAAGGGTAACAGCGCAACTAAAGGTATTACTGGGCAAGTGGTTGCAGATAGCAAACCATTTTCAGGCTATCCCGATACACAAATGAAATTAATTAAAGTCTATCAGGCAGGGCAAGTTGATGGGTTTGTGTATGGGATAACGAATACGTCAAAGTTACCAGTACATTTATATGAGCGTAAATTCTGGCGTGATGGTGTAAGAGCAGTAAGCATTAGCCAATCTGTCTTAGCCCCACAGCATACAGGTTATGTCTATACAATATTGACCACAAAAGGTTAAAGGGGCGGTGTTATGTCAAATACAAATAATCAACAGCCGAAAAAGGGTAGAAATAAAAAATCACTGGTTGCAATGGTTAAGGACTTATTTAAAAAATCCCCGAATGCTAACCAGAATGCCAAGAAAGAGCAGTTAAAAACAGCATTAACACTGGTTGCTATTGGTGTGGTTTGTTATGGCGTATATCTTTATATGTCGCAGCCTGTTGCTCAAAAGCATAAAGCACAACCGCATTTAGCAGGGGCTTTAGATGATAATGTTGGCTTGAACTATGATCATGAAATGATTAAGTCGCTGACTGACCAATTAGACGCGACTAATTCAAAATTGAGCAAACTATCTGATGCCAAAGCTAAAAGCGATTCTAAGGCACAAATGCAACTTGATGCCACGACACTCAAGCAAATGGAAGCAATGCAAAATGAAATCAAACAATTAAAGCAACAGATAACCCAAGGGGTTCAACAGACAAAGACAATAACTGCAACTACAAAATCAACTAAAGATGGTGGAGGACATGCGTTTGAAAATGCGCCCTCTAAAGAAGATCAGGCTAAAAAATCAACGCAAACATCACAGCAACAACCGATGATTAGCACACTGGGCATTGATGATGTGAGTATTACTTATCCCGAAGCAGCTAAAAAAGCCCAAGAGCGTAGTGCTAACAATTACGTTTGGGCAGGTACGTTTGCAACAGGTTATTTGATGACAGGGATTATTGGTGATGCCGGTACAAATTCAACCAAAAACACAGGTACAGTAGCCATCAAGCTAACTGCTAACGGCACCATGCCTAACGGTAAAACATCACACTTAAAAGATTGTGTGGTGTTAGGCTCAACCTATGGTGACTTATCCGCAGACAGTGACGTGATACATTTAGAAACCTTATCTTGTGCGGGTAAAAAATACTCGTTTGAGAAAAAAGTATATGGTGCGGTTTTTGATTTAGATGCCATGCAAGATTTA
>JAQCCA010000203.1 GCA_027621155.1 Pseudomonadota bacterium
AGATGTTTGTATTCATGATAAGGGAGATAATAACCCGCATGCTCATGTTATGTTTACATTCAGAGAAATAAACGGTAATGAGTTTTGCAAAACCAAGCTTAGAAATTTAATGCCACAGGTGCGTGGTCATTCTAGTAATTATTTTGTGATTGCTGATCAGTTATCTCAACAATGGGAAGATTACCAAAATCAGTATTTTCAAAAACATGATATTGATTTAGTGGTTGATCAAGGACATATTAAACCGACTATTCATGAGGGGCGTATTGGTCAACCAGACAACTATGCAGAAACGCAATCTCAGAAAAATGTTGAAATCATAAAAGAGAATATTGAAGCTGTTAAAGAAAATCATGAAATCATTGTTGAGACTTTAGAAAAAAGACAAGCGGTGTTTTCTCAACGTGATATTGAAAATCTTATATTTAAATCTACAGAGTCTAAAGAAGATTATAATGATACGTTAGCTAAAGTTTTAGAATCAAAAGGACTAGTTAGCCTTGGTTACTATAATGAGGCAGGTCGCTTAAGTTTTACAACAAAGCACACTTATGAAAAAGAAGTAAATCTCGCTAGGATGTCCAATGAGATGTCAGGTGTTCATGCTTTTAATATTCACGGTAAAATTATTGATGAGATTGCTGCGCATAAAGATTTTACACTTTTTGATGAACAGAAATCCGCATTAACTCATATTGTTAACTCAGGTCAAATTGTCGCATTGGTTGGTATTGCAGGTGCGGGTAAGACGCGAACCATGAAAGCTTTAAAAGCGGTATATGATACTCAAGGTATTCATGTATCTGGTGCAGCCATGGCAGGAAAAGCTGAGCATGGCTTACAATCTGAAACTAGCATCAAATCACAAACCATCTATAGAATTTTAGATAACTACCGTAAAGGCGAAGCAAACCACAAATACTTACCACGTCAAAATTCTGTTTTAGTGATCGATGAAGCGGGTATGATTGGTTTAGAGGATATGTACGACCTTGTGAAAATGTCACAAGAGCGAAATATTAAACTTGTCTTAGTTGGTGATCCTGATCAATTGCAACCTGTGGCACATGGTGCACCATTTAGGGCAATACTTGAACGTATTGGCTTTGCAGAAATGACGGATGTTAGGCGGCAAAAGGATGAATTAGATCGTGTTGCTACGCAATCATTGGCTAAAGGTGAAATTAGCCTTGCTGTTGATCATTACCTTAAAAAAGATCGTTTAGTTTTAGACGATGATTCAGTTATTAAGAAGCAATTGCTGAGTACATGGCAAGATTACATTAATGAGAAACCAGAAAACACTTTAATCCTTGCCTTTAAGAATGAGCAAGTTACAGAAATTAATGCGTTAGCGCGTGATTACTTAAAGCAACAAAGCGTTTTAGGTGAAAGTAAATCTTTCAATGTTAGCTTGAGCGGTAAAGACGAAGTTAGAGAATTTGCTGCGAATGATCGCATTATCTTTTTAAAGAATAAAAACTTAGGTGATGTCAAAGTTAAGAATGGACAATTAGCAACAATTGTTTCTATTGAAAATGATATTGTAACTTTTAGACTGGATGATGACAAAGACGCTAAAGACGTTAAAAATTATCAATTCAATGCTAAGGAATTTAACAATTTTGATCATGGTTATTGTGCCACTGTTCACAAATCCCAAGGTGTCAGCGTTGAAAATTGTTTAGTGTATGCTAAAGGGCGCGGTTGGGATAGATTCTTAAGTTACGTTGCGATGTCACGGCATAAGATCAATATGCACTTTTTCGCAGACAAAGACACCTACAAAGATATTCATACACTTAAACGCGAACTATCCAGATCACCATTGCGCGATAATGTCTTAGATTATCCTTTACAGTTTGCGATTCGCAGAGGGCGAGACGCACAAACTTTTGCGGGTAATGCCGTTTCTAAAATACGCGGAGCCTATCACAAGACGCGCGACACTTGGAATTACTTGTTTAACTATGAAGAATACAAAGCATCTAAAGCTGCCTTTGATCGTGAGGCTGCCTTAAATGAAAAACTCAATGCACAACAAGAGCTAAACAAAGAAGCGCGTGCGGTTGCTGATCTAGCTGATTTACATATTGATAGTGGGCAACGCTACAGTGAATTTGTCGAGAAGTACGGCAAGAAGTGGTACGAAAACGTAGAAGCTAAAGCTGCCTACAAATCAGAAATAGGTGATCTATTCTATGAGCGCAACAAAGCCGCGTTTGCTGTCTTCACCAAGGCGGATAAATACGAACGTGCGCTTGAGCTAAACAATATTAGTATTGAGAAGCTAGAAGAATGGGCAAATGCTTATATTGCCGAATCGCGCGTACGCGCTTTTGGTGATTCAACCAATCCATACGAAAAAGGCAAACTGGCGCAAGAGATTGTTAACACTAAAGATGAAAGCGCATCTTATGTTTCTCGTCAGGAATTATGGCAAGCGGTTAACAAGTACCAGGGCGAGCATGCCTTGAGAATGAAAGCAGGGCAGATTCAAGGCTTTAGCGCATGTTTAAAAGATGTTGAAGAGTATCTAAGTTTAGGTAAAACAGCGGCTAATTACTGGAAAAAATCACAAGCTGATCATTTTGATTCTTTTGATAGTAACGCACCTTTTCAAAAAGATAGCAGAGGCAAAGAGATTAAGCCTGAGCATCAACAGCATTATGAAAAGCTATCACGTGCTTATAATCAAAAATGCGAAATCTTAGCAGCTAAGATAATGGCTGATTTTGATAGTTACAGTAAAGTATTTGCAGTTAAATTCCCACATGCCGCGACTCATGACAAGATCATTGAGCGCTTAAAAGCAAATGCAGATCGACATGCTAGACGTGAGGTAATCCGCAGCTACATCAATCCTAAATCAACACAGGCAGAGATTGAAAAAGCAGCCTTTGCTTTAAACAGTGACTTTAGGGGCTATGTAGGCTTAGGCTTTGAAGAAGGATTGATCTGGGCGAATGTTGGTAAATTGGCACAAGTTGAGAAGTTGCGCCAGTTTAAAGCGAATTTAAGCCCAGGGAATCAAGTACGTTTTGATCGTGTTGAAGCTTACCGCTTATCTGTTGTTGCTACTGGCAAGGCGTATGGTGAAGTGCAAGAGATTGAGCAAGCACTTAAGCTTGAGTTAGGCATACCAGAAAAAGGCGACATCCCACATGATCAAGTCACCGAAGCATTACAAAATGCGCGTGAGACCATGTACAAGGTGATTGCTGATTGTCACGAGGTCGCTTATGACTTAGCACAGGATTATCCGCAGCTCGCCAAGTGGGCTAAGAATGCGCCAGAGAAGCTATTAGAGGTGCATCCGTATTTTGAGAAATTAAGCCGACCTACTAAGGCAGCTAATCAGGCTAAAGGTAAACAACAAAGTACCAGCAACATTGACGCACCACAAGAGGCGCAAGAAAAAACAATGGCTGAACTTCAAGCTGAGGTTAAAGACAGCCTTGAAAAACAAAAAGCACAACTTGAGCGTGCGGATGATCTGAACAAGTCCAAGGTTAACACCGTAAAAGCGGATAAGTTTACACGTCATATATTGCTACATGCTGAGCGATTGGAAGCACAGGAACGCGTAGAAAACTTTGTGACATTAAGTAAGCAGCCATCCAATGATGCTAATTGTGATGCTTTGGCTTCTTTAGCCTATGAAATGACAGATCGCATACATAAGCACCGTTTCTTTTTAAAGCAAGTTGAAGTTAACGAGCGCGATATATGGCACTTATCACAAGTTCATCAGTACAACCTTGATAATGCTGAATTAACAGGCGATGACAAAGTAGTGCATCGAGCATTAGCCGATTATATGCTGTCACGTTCTGATTCATCACGTGCATGGTCAGATTATCGTGCTGCCAAAACACAAGGCCAGTTAAGCGAACCAGAATTAGAGCAACTACAAAAACACGCCTTTAATCTATCAACGGAGCGTAACCGATTAGCCTTTGCCGCAAGTAAGCTATTAGGTGCTAATATCAATAGTGCGGTACTTGATGCGTTTACTTTCTCAGGTGAAGAAATAGACCTTGCAAGCAAAGACAACGATAAGCTATCGAGTAAAGCGCTACATGCCCGCATTAAAAGAGCGTTAACGCGCGCTAATAAGCAGAATTTGAATCTGCAAACGCTGATTAAAGAAGCGCAGAGCTATAGCATCATTGATGCGATTGAACGCTACAAGTTAGAAGAAACCGGAAGTTATAAAGCCCGCAGTATTGCAGGAGAGGCTAGCGAGCAATATAACCGTGGTCAATTGTATCATAAGCTTAAAGAGCTTGGTGCAGACAGTAATGCTTTCTATAGTGATGCAGTGACATTTAGACGTGAGCAATACCGCGCCAATTTGACAGCAGATGAAAGACAAGCACATGATATTGTCATGACTTATGCTGAAAAGTCTAATGCTGCATACCAAGCTTATAAATCTAAAGATGAGGCATTAAACAAAGCATTAATGCCAGAGATTGAAAAGCTTGCAGCACAAATTGTTCAAAGCTATTCATACTATGAAGATGCGTTGTTATTTGAATCAG
>JAQCCA010000204.1 GCA_027621155.1 Pseudomonadota bacterium
CACCTTTTAAATGCTCACCAGGAATATTCGCGCGCATATTTTTATAGCATCCTACAGCAATAAAAACCGCATCATATTGCTGATAAAGCACATCAAAATTTATGTCTTTACCTACTTCAGTATTCAATTTAAACTCAACACCCATATACTCTAGGATTTCTCGCCGTTTAACGACAACGTCTTTCTCAAGTTTAAACGATGGAATGCCAAAGCTAAGTAACCCGCCAATCTCAGGATGCTTATCATAAACAACAGCAGTAATACCATGTTGCGTCAGAATATCCGCACAGGCAAGACCCGCGGGACCTGCGCCAATAATCGCCACCTTTTTGCCGGTTTTAGCAATATCTGCAATCTCAGGCTTCCAACCCATTGCCAAAGCCGTATCGGTAATATATTTTTCAATGGCACCAATACTTACCGCCCCAAAATCCTCATCCAAAGTGCAACTGCCTTCACATAAGCGATCCTGTGGGCAGACGCGTCCACAAATCTCAGGCAGGCTATTGGTTTCATGAGATAAAGTTGCTGCTTCCAAAATACGTCCTTCTTCAACGAGGCTTAACCACTGTGGAATATAGTTCTGCACTGGGCACTTAAATTGACAGTATGGGGTGCCACAATCCAAGCAACGACTAGCCTGAAGTTTTGCCTCATTGGCTGAGTAATTGCCCTGAATCTCATTGAAATCCTCTACTCTTTCTGGCGCCCAACGCTCTTTTGGTGCTTTACGACTTAACTCTAGAAATTCAAAATTTTGCTGCGCCATATACCCTCCTACTAACATCTGCTGCTAAATGCTCTTGTCCTTCTTGTTCTCTTTGACTTATTTGGTTTGTTTGATTTATTTGATACTGCGCCACGAGCACATCACGATTTTCAAATGTCGCTTCTGTCGCAACCATCCAGAAATAACGCAAATAACCCTGAAAATCCGTCAAGATCTCTTTAGCAAGATCGCTACGTGTTTTATCAAAATACGCTTGAATCAAACTATACAAAAGCTCCTGATAGTCATGCATACGCTCTGATTGGATACGATAGAGTTTAATAAATTCATTGTTATAACGACTTGGGAAAGTATTATCGCGATCAAAGACAAAGGAAACACCCCCAGTCATCCCCGCACCAAAGTTAATACCCGTCTCACCTAACACAATGATGACACCACCAGTCATATACTCACAGCAATGGTCTCCAGCTCCTTCAACAACAGCAATCGCACCTGAATTTCTTACGGCAAAACGCTCTCCTGCCTGCCCGTAGGCAAATAACTTACCGCCTGTTGCACCATATAAACAAGTATTACCAATAATCGGGCTTAATGCTGGCTCAAAAAGCGCTTCAGCAGGAGGGATAATGACAATCTTCCCGCCTGACATTGATTTACCAACATAGTCATTTGCCTCGCCGATAAGATGCATATGCAAGCCATGAATAGCAAATGCACCAAAGCTTTGCCCTGCAGTGCCCTTAAAATAAAGATTCAGTGGGTTCTCTAAGCCAGCATTGCCATAAATCTTAGCGATAAAGCCACTGAGCATTGCACCAATGGCGCGATCGGTATTTCCAATCTCAAAATGATAATTTCCGCCATTTTGCACCAAAATATCCGCCTTTGTTGTCGCTAAGATTGCATGCGCTAAAGGTGCACTATCAAACGGCTGATTTTTATCTCCTTGATAATAGTTTGCATACTCAGTCACCTCTTGATAAAGAATTGGTTGCAAGTCCAAACCGTATTGTGATCTCGCAGCATCAACGATTTCTAATAAATCAACTCGTCCAATCAGATCAGTAAGACTTTTCACACCCAATTGTGCAAGGCACTCACGCACATCAGTTGCTAAAAAGGTAAAAAAGCATTTTAACTTATCAACCGTGCCACGAAAGTATTTATCTCGCAATAACTCATCTTGAGTGGCAACGCCTGTCGCACAATTATTCAAATGACAAATACGCAAATATTTACAGCCCAAAGCAATCATTGGTGCTGTACCAAAAGCGAAACTCTCAGCACCTAAAATGGCTGCTTTGATAATATCTAAACCAGTTTTTAAGCCGCCATCCACTTGCAGCTTGATCTTTCCACGCAAATTATTCTTAACCAACGTTTGCTGAGTCTCAGCTAAGCCGATTTCCCAAGGCGTTCCGGCATAAACAATCGAGCTTAATGGTGAGGCACCTGTACCGCCATCATGCCCTGAGATCGTAATCATATCCGCATAGGCTTTAACAACACCAGCAGCAATGGTGCCAACGCCTGCCTCTGAAACTAACTTCACCGAGATAAACGCCTCAGGATTTATTTGTTTCAAATCAAAAATAAGCTCGGCAAGATCTTCAATTGAATAAATATCATGGTGCGGTGGTGGCGATATCAAGGTGATCCCAGGAACCGAAAAGCGCAGCTTAGCAATCAATGCATTGACCTTTTTGCCAGGCAGCTGCCCGCCCTCGCCAGGCTTAGCACCCTGAGCAATTTTAATCTGAATCACCTCGGCATTGACTAAATACTCAGGCGTCACACCAAAACGCCCTGACGCAATTTGTTTTATCTTTGAGACTTTATTGGTCTGATAACGCTCCTTGGCCTCACCGCCTTCACCAGAGTTAGAACGACCACCGAGCTCATTCATCACCATTGCCATTGCTTCATGTGCCTCGGGTGATATTGCCCCTAATGACATTCCCGCTGAATCAAAACATTGGTAAATTTCAGATAATGGCATTACTTCATTAATATCAAGCGGTTTAACTTCATGATTGACCTTAATTGCAAAAAGATCACGCAGGCTTTGATAGCCGCGGTTATTCACCAAATCACGATAAGCTTTATAACTTTCAACATCATGATTATTTATTGCCTTTTGCAAACTTAACACCACTTCAGGGGTAAAGGCATGATACTCACCATTAAGTGTAAACTTATAGCGTCCTTTTGGCTTTGGCAAAGAAGCATTATAAATAAACGCCTCTTTCATCTGCATAACAAAACGCTGTTTAAGCGCATTAAAGTCAAGTCCAGATAAACGACTTGGTGTACCATAAAAACAACTTGTGACCACCTCATCGGCTAATCCAATAATTTCAAACAACTGCGCCCCACGGTAACTGGTCATCGTTGATATGCCCATTTTCGACATGATTTTACGCAATCCTTTATTGATACCATGGCGATAATTGCGTCGCGCTTGTGCCTTATCTCTTATCGCAATAGCATTGCTATTCACCATATGATTAATCAATTGATACGACAAATAAGGATAAATCGCCGTGGCACCATATGCCAATAAACAGGCGAACTGGTGTGGATCACGTACTGTTGCCGTAACCACAATGATATTAGCCTCACAGCGGCGATTAAGCTTACTTAACTGGTGATGAATAAAGCCCGTAGCTAGTAGCGCATGCACACTGTAGCTATTTTCTTTGATCTCACTATCATCAAGGATTAGCATAAAACATCCCTGATCTAATGCCTGGAGTACTTGTTTTTTAATATCATCAAGTGCTTCTTGTAGCGATGTATTCTCTGGGTAGTTTAATGAAATCACCAAACGGTTACTGATGACTTCCATCAATTTAGCATGGGTTGATGGTGATAATATCGGGCTTTCTAACAGCACCCTTTTCGCGAGCTCTGGCGTTGGTTTATGCAGATTACCCAGCTTGCCCATAAATGTTTTTAATGACATCACTACGGTTTCACGCAATGAGTCAATTGGCGGATTTGTCACTTGCGCAAATTGCTGACGGAAAAAATCATATAATGGACGGTTATGCTTCGATAACACAGCAATTGGAGTATCATCACCCATCGAACCAATTGCTTCACTGGCATCAGTTGCCAGTACCTTGATGACCACTTCACGTTCTTCATAATGCACATCAAATGCATGCAGATAATGTGTCAAGACTTCAGATGAATATTCTTCTTGGGTGATTTGCATTAAACCACGGCGAATGGCAACTGAAGCGATATTAAGCCATTGCTTATAAGGCAGTTGATGCTTGTGTTTATTATCAATAGCTTCAGAGCTTAAGAACGCACCTGATTCGGTATCAACAGCGATCATTTGCCCTGGGCGCACACGTCCCTTTTTAACAATCGACAATGAATCATCATAAACACCAGCCTCAGAGGCAATCATAATGTCACCCTTGATATTCTCGTGCCAACGCGCAGGTCGCAAACCATTGCGATCCAAAATACATAAACCAAAACGCCCATCGCTCGCAACAAGAGCCGTTGGACCATCCCATGGCCCCATATGCATACCATAAAACTCATAAAAGGCACGTAAGTCAGCATCCATATCTTCTTGATTTTGCCACGCCGGTGGAATCATAATCCGTAATGTTTGCAATAATGACATACCATTTAAATGTAAACACTCAACCACATGATCAACACTGCAGGAATCTGATACCTTATCATTGGTAATCGGCAAAATGATATCCTGATAGGCTTTAAGCTTATCCAAAAGACGCGAACCATTAGCATTGACCCAATTGCGGTTGCCTTTGATGGTATTGATTTCA